>DASZWV010000312.1:0-3842 GCA_035546115.1 Phycisphaerales bacterium | reverse complement strand
GTCCAGCCGCACTACGTGAACGGCCGCCTCGACTACACGCTGGCGTCGTCGGGCTTCGGCTCCGCCACCGTCCAGGTGAGCGTCCGCGACAGCGGCGGCACGGCCAACGGCGGCAACGATCTGTCGGCGCCGCAGACCATCACGCTCATCGTGCGGCCGGCGGCGGTCTGCCACGACGTCGTGATCGATGCCCGGGCCGCGTGCGTCCCGCTGACGGTCACGGCGGCTCAGATCAATGGCACCCCGGCCGATCCGAGCCCCGGCGCGACGCAGACATTTGGCTACTCGCGGTCCCTCACGACGCCCTTCCCCTTCGGCGCGACGCCGGTGATCGTCACCGCGACGTACTCGGACGGCCTCGTCTCGAGTTGCACGGCCCACGTCACCGTGCTCGCCGATGACTGCAACCACGACGGCATCCCCGACTCCTGCCAAGGCGGCGGGGGCGGCGGCGTTGACTGCAACGGAGACGGCATTGCCGACGCCTGCCAGTGCGTCTGGGACAACGGCTCGGTCTCGCCCGCCGATGCGCTCATCGCCAACGGCCAGCTCTCGCACCTCGGCAGCAACGGCACGGCGGCGAAGGTCGCGGACGACTTCTACCTCTGCCCGAACCACGTCTACCGGATCTTCAACTTCACCGGCCAGATGCTGACCAACAGTATCCTGCGCAAGGCCCAGATCGAGTTCTACGAGGATTGCAACGGCGTCCCGGCCGACCAGCCGTTCAAGACGTTCACCAACGCGACGGTTCTTTCCGAGACGCCGGCGGGGAACGGCTACTCGATGGTCACCTACTCGTTCGACCTCTGCTCCGAGTGCTTCTACCTCGACGGCGGCAAGAACTACTGGGTGGCGTTCGTGGGCCGCTCCGACCAGACCGGCACGGACCTGAGCTACTGGGTGGCGACCACGCCCAACCCGAGCCCCTCCACGGTCATGGGCCTGCCCCCGCTCAAGCGCTCCGGCATCGGCGGACCCGAGCCCTATCCGTTCACGTTCCAGCCGTGGGAGCCCACGAACCAGTGCTGCCTCGGGTGCGTGAACATGTCCTGGCACATGACCGGCGAGGCCTGCCTCGAGGCGTGGAACAACGGCACGATCGATCTCAACCCGGCGACCGAGGGCGGCACACCCTCGGGCACGCACCGCGCGACTCCCACCCCGCCGCGTGCCGCCGAGAACTTCGTCATCAAGGGCTGCGACCCGGTGCAGGTCTGCTATCTCGAGACGTACATCTGGACCAACTGCAACCCGGTGCGGGGCTTTGCCGAGATCTACGAGAACGAGTGCTTCCAGGCGCTGGTGAACGTGGACACGCCGCCGGGCGCGCTGAGGCCGATTGCTCCGGCGCTCACGCCGTTCGCGACGGTGCTGGCGACCCGCATGGAGGCCGTCCCGAACGCCACGTTCGTGTACAACGGCGTGACGCTCAACGCGTACAAGCTGGTGTTCTGCCAGCCCAACCTCACGCTCCAGGGCGGGCGCACATACTGGATCAGCTCCGGCTCGTACACGAGCGGATCGATCAACGGCGAGGCCCTGTTCGCCTATGCCGCTCCGCCGTGCCCGGGCACGTGCCCGATCCGACTGACCACCGGCGGCTCGCTCGATCCGAACGTCACGCCGCTGGTCTGGCTTGACACGGGCCATGAGCACGCGTTCCGGATCGCCGTCCGCGGCGAGCTGGGGCTGTTCAACGCCACCCCCGCCCCGGCGCCACCCCCGCCGTGCACGGCCGACTTCAACGCGGACGGCGCTCTGAACCCGCAGGACATCTTCGACTACCTGAACGCGTGGTTCAACGGGTGCCCTTAGGAAGCGCAGGGACCCCAAGCCGAGATGATGCGCACAGGCACGGAGCGATCCGTGCCTTTTCCTTTCGCCTTGTCGCCCCGACGCCTTCTATCCTTCGGGTCCCACGCCGGTGTGGCGGAACTGGCAGACGCAGCGGATTCAAAATCCGCCGGGCTCAACCCCCGTGCAGGTTCGATTCCTGTCACCGGCATTCGAAGGAACCGCGTGGGCAGATGGGCGGAATGGGCTTTACGCCTTCACGCCCGTACGCCTACCCTCCTCCCCCACTGGCACACGCCAGAAATCCTCTCCGCACACACGAAGGAGTTCCCATGGCCGAGCAGCCCCAGCAGCAGCAGGTTGAGCTTCGCATCGACGAATCCCGGATGCACCAGACCTACGCCAACACGATCCGCACCTCCACCACCGGCGACGAGGTCGTGCTCGATTTCGGCATGAATCTGCCCGTTCCGACCCAGGACAACCGTCCGGCGCTGCTCTTCACCGTCGGCTCGCGCGTGGTGATGAACTGGCGCGGCGCCAAGCGTCTGGCGATCAGCCTCGGGCAGGTCATCCGCCAGTTCGAGGAGGCCAACGGCGAGATCCAGCTCAACCCCCCGAGCCAGAAGCCGGGCCCACGCCTGAGCGAGTGAGCTCCGACATCGGTCGCGCATCGGTCGTGGGAACGCGGACAGGCCCGCCCGGAGAACCCGGCCTGGCCCTTCCGGGTTCCCCTTTTTCTTGGACCCGGCACGCCCGGCGAGCCGACGGAAAACCGCGTTCGGGGCGTCTGGTGGTGAGCCAATACACGCCGGAGATTCACGACCCATGAGTGCAGAGGTATCAGCGCGCCGGTCCGCCGTTCCCACTCCGCCGCCCGCCCCGCCGCCCACGAGCGACGAGCTCTCCCGCTACGCCGTCCCGCTTCGAACGCTCGCCACCCGCATCGGCGAGGTGGTCGTTGGCCAGGAGCAGATGGTCCGCGGCCTGATGATCGGCCTGCTGACCAACGGGCACGTGCTGCTCGAGGGCGTGCCGGGCCTTGCCAAGACGCTGACCATCTCGACGCTGGCCAAGGCGATCGACGCCACGTTCCGCCGCATCCAGTTCACGCCGGATCTGCTCCCGGCCGATCTCACGGGCACGCTCATCTACAGCCCGCGCGACGGCACGTTCACGCCGCGGAAGGGGCCGGTCTTCGCGAACTTCGTGCTCGCCGACGAGATCAACCGGGCGCCCGCGAAGGTTCAGTCGGCGCTGCTCGAGGCGATGCAGGAGCGACAGGTCACCATCGGCGATGAGACGTACGCCCTTCCCGATCCGTTCCTCGTTCTGGCGACGCAGAACCCCATCGAGCAGGAGGGCACATATCCGCTTCCCGAGGCGCAGGTCGATCGCTTCATGCTCAAGCTCAAGGTCGGCTATCCCAACAAGCAGCAGGAGCGGCAGATTCTCGACCGCATGGCGACGGTCCACCCGCCCCAGCCGGGCCAGCACGTCGTCTCGCTGCGCGACATCGCCCAGGCCCGCGAGCTCGTGGACCGCGTGCACATCGACGACAAGGTGCGCGACTACATCGTCGATCTCGTGCAGGCCACGCGCGATCCCGGGGCGTACGGTATCCGCCTCGGGGGCAGTGGCTCCACGGCGAACGGGCGCGACCGCCGCGAGACCAGGGCGCCCGGGACCACCGATCGCCTCATCGATTTCGGCGCTTCACCCCGAGCGACGATCAGCCTCGCGCTCGCCGCGCGGGCGAGCGCCTTCCTTGACGGGCGCGCGTACGCGACGCCGCACGACGTCAAGACGGTCGCTCCGGATGTGCTCCGCCATCGCGTCGTGGTGTCCTACGAGGCCGAGGCGCAGGAGATCACCTCCGAGATGATCGCCCAGAACATCCTCGATTCGCTCCCGGTTCCCTGATCTCACCCTCCGCTCGTGGCGGCGAGCGTGCGCGCGCGAGCGGATGGTTCCACACCGCACGCCTCTCCGCCCGCACCCCTTCTTCCCCGGCTGCCCATGACCCCCGCCGAGCTCGCACGACA
>DASZWV010000311.1:0-9236 GCA_035546115.1 Phycisphaerales bacterium | reverse complement strand
GGGAACATCGACCACGTGATCGTGCAGCTCGGCTCATTCACCGAGAGCCGGATCGTGGCCGGCGGGACGATCCACAACGTGAGCATCGCGCTGGCGGCCCGCAACGATGCGCTGAACACGGGCCTGAACAACGCGATCGTGGCGGGCGACCGCATCGACTCGGTGTTCGTCGGGCAGTTCGTGGGCGGCGTGGCGGTGCTCGCGGGCGTGGTGGACCTCGGGGCCGACCAGCGCGTCGGCGGGATCGGGGCCGACGCGGACACGGTGAAGGCCGGGTCGATCGGCACGGTGACCTGGGGCGGCGGTCTGAGCGTGAACTCGGTGATCGGCGCGGGCATCGTGCCCGACGCGCAGGGCAAGTACAACACGTCGTCGGCGTTCTTCGCGCCGGGGCGTTCGTCGATCGACAACGTGTTCACCTTCGACACGATCAACGTGACGGCGAACGCGGCCGGCACGCTGGGCTTCACCAGCCCGAGCGTGATCCGCGGCGGCGGGCTGCCGATCTCCAACCCGGCGGTGCTGGCGACGAACTCGACGCCGACGGAGGTTCAGATCTCCACGGGCGTGCCGTTCAACTTCGTTCTGCCGTCGTTCGGCCAGGGGACCGCGACGCTGACGGGCCCGGGCTTTGTGTACTACGACCCGGCGACGGGCCGCTTCCGCCTGCTGAACACCACCACGGCGAGCAGCCTGACGATCACGCCGCTGGGCAACTTCCTGGGCGGGCTTAAGGTGCTGGGCAACCCGAAGGCGGCGCTGGGCACGCTGAGCATCACGGGCCCGCTGCGCGGGACCTCGACGGTGTTCGTGAACGGCGACATCAACACGCTCGTGCTGGGCGACGTGGATGCGGCGGGCAACCTGTTCGGCTCGGGCGGCAACATCAACTCGATCACGACCGGGAACTTCCTGGGCGGCATCCTGCAGGCCCGGACGGTCGGGACGTTCAAGGTGAACGGCGACTTCGGGCGCGCGAGCGTCGCGAACGATGCGTTCGCCGACTTCCTGGGCGTGACCACGTCGGTGACGGTGACGGGAACGATCGCCGGGGCGATCTCGAGCGACCGGAGCATCCCGACGCTGACGGCGGGCTCGATGAGCAACGGCGGCGTCCGGGCCGGGCTGTCGATCGGGACGGTGGTGACCGGCCCGGTGGGCGACAGCCGCATCGTGGCCCGCAACGCGATCACGTCGATCACGGTGAACGGGGACGTGAACAACTCGCAGTTCTTCGCGGGCGTCGACCTCGGCCACAACGCCGACTACGGCGGGACCGGGCTGGACGCCGACCGGGTCGGCGGCGGCTCGATCACGACCGTGAAGGTGAACGGCAACTTCAGGAAGTCGGACATCGGGGCCGGCGTGCTGCCGGGCCCGAGCGGCTACCTGGGCAACTCGGACGTGCAGATCGCGGCGGGCCGCGGCTCGATCGGCACGGTGACGATCACGGGCACGAACGTGGGCTCGTCGCTCAACAGCCAGCAGTATCGCGTGCTGTCCACGGGGACGATCGGCGCGGTGACGGTGGGCGGCCTGCCGTTCACGGGAACGACGAACTTCAAGGTTCAGAGGATCGCGGCGGTGGCGGCGCCGGTGCGGGTGACGGACCTGTACGTCACCGAGAGCAGCCGGATCTACACGGCCAACATGGTGTTCAACCAGCCGATCGACTCCTCGACGCTCTCGGCGGCGCTCTCGGTGATCGAGATCCGCAACGGGGGCGCGACGGCGATCGGGCTGGCCGAGGGAACGGACTACACGGTGAGCTACGACCAGGCGCACAACACGGCGCTGATCGTCTTCTCCCGCTCGGTGACGGAGCGGAACCTGCCGCAGACGCCGGGCCTGCCGGGGCCGGGCGTGTACCAGTTCGTGCTCAGTTCGCAGGTGCTGCGCGGGAGCACGCAGGACTCGCGCCTGGACGGCGACGGCGACGGCCAGCCGGGCGACGACTTCGCCCGCAACGTGGTCGTGGGCGACGCGGGCGACAAGATCACCGCGGGCAAGCCCGCCTCGCAGCCGGGCATCGACTTCTACGGCCCGGCGGACCTGGATCTGGTCCTGAGGAAGCAGGCGAACTTCGGGTCGGTGGCGGACGTCAACACCGCCTTCACGCTCACGGGCAGCATCGGCGACCATCCCGACAGCGACGCGGACATCTTCCGGCTCGGCGGCGATGTGGATGTGTACCGGCTCACGCTGCGTGCCGGGCAGATCCTCAAGCTCGGCCAGATGAGCGGCACGGCGCTGGGCGCGGCCCGCGGGGTGTACGACTCGACGGGGACGCAGATCGCGGCGAACTCGGCCGCGGGCCCGACGGGCGGGGCGCCGGGCACGATGGTGGTGCGTCTGCCGAACAACGTGACGCTGGACACGGCGTCGACGAGCGAGGACCAGTACCTGATCACGCAGACGGGCACGTACTACATCGTGGTGGCGGGCTCGCTGCAGGGCGTAGACATCGCGGACACGAACGCGATCAACAACGCGGACCCGATTCCTGGCGCGTTCGGCGTGTACTCGTTCTCGATCGAGGTGTTCGACGACGGGAACACGGGGTTCGTGGGCGACACGAACTCGGGCACGGCGGCCCAGCTGGTGACGCCGCCGACGCCGATCGTGTTCGCGGGCGTGGACGGCGTGTTCGGCACGCCGGACGACCTGAGGACGTTCACCACGGGCGACTGGGTGTTCACGCTGACGCCGGGGGCGGGCGGGCCGCTGAGCTCGACCTCGGTGGTGTCGGGCGTGAACAGCCAGGGCTGGACGATCACGCGGACGGCGGCTCCGAACGGCACGTTCGGCTCGGCGAACGACCGCATCTTTACGAGCATCAAGTCGTCGATCGGCCTGCCGGGCTCGACGGGCGTGCCGGACGAGGTGTCGCCCGACGTCGATATCTACGCGATCAACAACGGCATGCCGCTGGCCCCGGGGACGCACATCCGCGCGACGCTGCGGCTGACGCAGACCGGCTCCAACATCGGCCTGACGCAGGAGATCGCGGATCTTTCGGCCAACGGCGGCGTGCGGCTGGGCCAGGACCTTCGGGGCCAGGCGCAGTTCGCGATCTTTGAGACGCCGTCGGGCACGGACTTCAACAACGCCCGGCTGGTGGCCGCGCCGAGCAACTTCTTGCCCATCGGCGGTCAGACGCCGCAGACGATCACCGACGGGCGGAACAGCTACGGCTACGACGCCAACGGCGACTTCTTCATGGACTTCATCGTGCCGGGCGCGCAGGGCGTGGCCACGCCGGTGCCGGCGGCGTACGCGATCTACATCCAGGGCGCGGTCCGCTCGGACTACACGCTCGAGGTCGTGCAGCAGGACACGGGCTCGACGACGGCCGAGAAGCAGAACGTCTTCCTGGAGACCAACGGCGGCGTCATCGACTGGCTGGAGGCGGGCAAGGGCCTCACGACGGCCCTGGCGCCGTTCAACTCGGCGGTGGTCGGCTTCACGGGCCAGATCAACGGGCAGCCGGTGGACACGTACATCCTCAACAACCTGGTGGCGAACCTGCAGTCGATCTTCGCCGCGGCCGGCGTGAACATCGTGGTCTCGACGAACCCGGCGACCTTCGACCGGCAGTCGTTCTCGACGGTGTTCCTGGCGGGCAACGTGGAGCCCAACGCCTTCTTCGGCAACGGCTCGTACGGGGCCAGCCAGAAGGTGGACTTCATGAACGTGGACAAGAACGACCAGGCGGTGGTGTTCCTGCCCTCGCTGGCGGACCTCGGGTTCGAGCCGACCAACGCGGGCATCGACCGGTTCGTCTCGGCCCTGACGGGCGCCGTGGCGCGTCGCGTCGGCGAGCTTGTGGGTCTGCGGCTGGAGACGGCCGTGGGCGCGACGGCCTCGCCGGTGCCGGTCATGGCGTCGGACTCGGTCGCCCAGACGCCGGCGTCTCCGGGTGTGTTCGGGTTCAACGACCAGGTGCGCAACCTGGCCGGCCTGAACGACAACGCGGCCAACACCGTGTTCTATCTCGGCACGCAGAACGCCCACTCGCTCATCCAGCAGGTGGTTCTGCACACCTGAGCCACCGGCGAGAGTTCCGATGACAACAAGGCCCCGGCTTCGAGCCGGGGCCTTTTTCATGCTTGGGATGGGCGTGAGACGCGGATCAATCCGGGCCCCAGACGGCCCGCGATTCAACAACCGGGGCCTGAGAGACGCGCCCCGCGATGAGCGGGTTGCCCGTCGGCGGCGCCGATGCGGGCGGCTCGGCATCGATGGTGCGGCCGACGCGCTCGGCCCGCTCGGCGGCCGAGCGGAGCGCCCCGGCGATGCTGGAGAGCTCGGTGCGGAGCTCGCCGCGGACGGACTCGATGAGGCGGCGGATGGGCTCGGGGAGCTGGCCGTTGCCCTCGAAGACGCTGCGCCAGGGCTCGAGCTTGGCGGTGGTGGCGCGGGCCTGGTCCATCGTGGAGCTAAGGATCTTGATGGCCAGCTCGGTGGTGGAATGGGCGTCGGCGGCCTGCTGGAGCATGGCGCGGAGCTCGGAGAGCACGGCGTCGCTCTGGCCCCGGGTCTCGGCGGCGCGGGCCTCGAGGGCCTGGACGGAGGCCTGGGCCTGGTCGATCGCCGTCTGGGCGCGGGAGACCATCTCCATCTGCTGCTGGGCGAGGCGCGAGCGGACGATCTCGGCGTTGCGCTCGATGATCTGCTGCTGCTCGGCGAGCGACTCCTTGGCGCGGCTGGTCAGGCCCTCGAGGGCCGCGTGCTGGGCGGCGACATCGGTGCGCACGTCCTCGAGGCTGCGCTCCAGGCCCGCGTTGAGCTCCGTGGCCTGGCGCTCGATCTCGCGCTGGCGGGCGTCGATCTCGTCGGCGATGCGCCGGCTGGCCTCGAGGCGCTGGCTGCCGTCGTGCAGGGTCTTGGTGACGCGCTCGACCTCGCCCGCGAGGGACTCGGCGCGCTCGACCATGTCGCCGAGGGAGTTTCGGGCCGGGGGGCCGCCCATGCCGGGCTCGCGCCCGGCGAGGTCGGCGGCGCGCTTGCAGACGTCGCTCAGGGCCTGCTGGGCGGGGCCCGCGATGGACTCGGCGTCGCTGCGGATGGACTCGATGCGCTGCTCGAGCTCGCGGGAGGCTCGCCGGACGCGCTCCTCGAGGGCCTCGGTCTTGGCGGTGGCCGCGGCCTGCACGGCGTCGAGGCGGGCCTCGAGGATGTTGATCTTGGCGTCGATGAGCGAGCCGGCGTGGGACTCGAGCTGCTCGAAGACGGCGGACTGCTCCTCGGCACGGGCGAGGAGGGACTCGACGCGGGCGAGTCGCTCGTCGAGGGTCTTGAGGCCCCGGGCGGCGAGCTCGATGTTGGTGTTCTGGCTCTGCTCGCGCTGGCGGATGTCCTGGGCGCAGCGGCTGGCCTGGTCGAGGGCGGCGGCGAGGGAGGCCCGCTCGGAGGCGGAGCGATCGACGAGGTCGCGAAGCTCGGCGCTCATCTCGCTGTAGGCGCGGCGGTCGATGACGCGGGGTGAGAGGAACACGCCGGCGCCAGAGCCCACCACGACCTCCGGTGAGCCGCCCTCGGCGTTGTGGGAGGCGTGGGCGGCTCGGCTCGGGACGCGCGTGCTCATGTCGGAAGTCCGTCCTCGGTGTGGTGCGCGGAGACCGGCCATCCGATCGGCCGCGCGGATCTTGCGCTGGCCGGGTGGATCGGCTTTCGCGGGCCGAGTGCTGCACATTCTCGGACCAAGGGCGGCGAGGAATCCGCGTACGATTGGGCGTGCCAAAGCCCCGCAAACCGCATCGCGCCGGCAGAACAGGACCGCAGGACCGGGCTTCGGGCGGGGGGCGCGGGGGCGGGGCGCGGTCGCAGGTGGGCGCCGAATCGTCGGCCGGGGTGCGCCTGCAGCGGGTGATGGCCGAGGCCGGGGTCGCCAGCCGGCGCGAGTGCGAGCAGATGATCGTGGATGGGCGGGTGGAGGTGAACGGGCACGCGGTGACCGAGTTGCCGGTGTTCGTCGATCCGAGGTCCGACCGGATCTCGGTCGATGGACGGTTTCTCCGGCCGCCGGGCGGACGGCGTGAGAAGGGCGGGCGGCACGAGCGGTTCGTGTACGTCATGCTCAACAAGCCGGACAACACGCTGGGGACGACCCGGGACCAGCTGGCGTATGACAAGGGCGGCCGGCGGACGGTGGCGGACCTGGTGAAGCACCAGACCGGGGCGCGCCTGTATCCGGTCGGGCGACTGGACTTTCACTCGACGGGGCTGGTGCTCATGACCAACGACGGGGTGCTGGCGGATCGCCTGACGCACGCACGGTACGGGGTGACCAAGACGTATCGCGTGTGGATCCACGGGCGCGTTCCGGAGGAGATTCTGGACATGCTGCGGCGGCGGGTGGGCAGGCGGGATGCGGTGGATGCCGAGGGAAGGCCCACGGGCGGGGTGCGCGTGATCGGGGATGAGAGCGATCGGATGGGCGGGCGACGGCCGCCGTTTCGCGCTCCGCGGCAGGGGGCCGAGACGAGCGATGAAGCGCCGGGCGCAAGGGCTGGCGGCCCGAGCCGGCCGAGCGGGCTCACGGTGATCGAGATCGAAGTGCGCACGGGCAAGACGGAGCCGCTCGAGGAGATGCTCGTGACGGCGGGATGCCGCGTGAAGCGGGTGGCCCGGGTCGCGATCGGGCCGCTGCGACTGATGGGCGTGCGGCCGGGAGACTGGCGCGACCTGACCAAGGATGAGCTGCGTTCGCTGCGCGAGGCCGCGGGCCTGACGGCGCGCGGGGCCGTGAGGCCGAAGCCCGGCGCGGAGCCTGGGCCCAACCCGAAACGGGAGCTGGAGGCGACGCCATGAACCCGATCGAATGGTTCAAGCGGAGGGCGCGGGGCCCGATCAAGGATGAGAGTTTTCTGGCGGTGCGCTCGGCCGCGGCGGAGGCGCAGCGGTCGCGGATCCCGCAGATGGCGGCGGCGCTGAGCTTCCGGACGCTCTTTGGGCTGATACCGGTGCTGGTGGTGGGGCTGCTGGTGGCGAACCGGTTCATGGATCGAGAGCAGCGGGTGGAAGTGATCCAGCGGGCGGTGGAGTTCGCGGGACTGGGAAACATCAAGGTCGGCGTGAGCACGATCCCGTCGGCGGATTCGAGCCGCAGGAGCGGGCACGGCAGTTCGGGCTCGCCATCGCGCACCGAGACCGAGCCGAAGCAGGGAGCGAGTGCGCCGAAGGAGGGCTCGACGGACGCCGCCGCGGGCTCGCCGACCGCGGCGCCCAAGGGCGCGGAGGCCCCGACGGGCGGAGCGGAGCGCGCGAACAGGCCGGACACGACGGAGGAGAAGCCCGGGGGCACGACCACGAACGCCGAGCCCAAGGAGCGCGGCATCGCGGACGAGATCGCGGGATTGGTGACCAGCGCGAGCACGAGCCGGGCGATCGGGGCGGTCGGGATCGTCGGGCTGATCACGCTGATCTACGCGGCGGTGAGCATGCTCGTGGAGATCGAGCGGGCGTTCAACCAGATCTTCCGCGTGCCTCGTGGACGGTCGTGGTGGCGGCGGGTGGTCAACTACTGGACGCTGCTGACGCTGGGCGGGATCTGGCTGGCGGGGACGCTGTACGTGGGGGCGAAGTTCCAGATCGAGGCGAAGGGTCTTGTCGAGGCCCGGGGCATCGGCTCGGAGTCGGGCACGGTGCTGCTGTCGGTGCTGGGGTACTGCGTGACGGTGATGATCAGCACGGCGCTGCTGACGATGGTGTACGCGGTGGTGCCCAACACCCGCGTGAGGCCGCTGGCGGCGCTGGTGGGCGGGTTCATCGGGGCTCTGCTGTGGGAGGCGGGGAAGTGGGCGTTCGGGGAGTACGTGGCGTACTCGACCGGGTACGCGAAGCTGTACGGCTCGCTCGCGCTGATCCCGCTGTTCATGCTGTGGGTGTACTACACGTGGCTGATCGTGCTCTTCGGGCTGATGGTGGTGTACCAGTTCCAGTTCGGGCGGCTCAAGATGCGCCCGGAGCCGCTGTCGGACTTCGGGCCGACGATCGTGGAGCCGACGGCGGGGCTGGTGGTGATGACGGCGATGGCGCGTGCGATGAGCGCGGGGACGCCGCAATCGGTGAAAGCGCTGGCGCAGACGACGGGCATCGCGGAGGCCGTCGCCTCGCTCGTGGTGAATCGATTCACGCAGCGCGGGCTGTTGCTGCGGGTGGAGCGCGACGAGGAGGGGGCCGAGCCGCTGTACGCGCTGGCGCGAACGCCGGGGTCGATTCGCGTGGGCGAGGTGCTGGCCATCGGGTTCGAGTTGGCCGGGGGGCCGGAGTCCAACCCGGTGGTCGAGCGGATGCGCAAGGCGCAGGTGACGGCCGCGGGCTCGGAAACCCTGGCCGACATCGCGGGAACGCCCGGAGACGGCGGCCCGCGGCCCGGCAACACCGCCGGTCCGCAAGCCGCCGAAACCCCCCCACCGCCGGCAACTCCGGGTGCGCCGGCCGCGGATAGGCCGGAAATCGCGGCGCGGGCGGGCCGTCGGTAGTGCGGTCGCGACCTACCCTTTGAACCCGGCTCGCAGGATTCCTGGAGATCCCCATGGCACGCTCATCCCAAGTTCGTTCCGGCGTGGTGCTCGGCCTTGTGCTGGGCGCGGCGGTGTTCGCGTGCCTTTCGGCGGGCGGGTGCTACAAGCGCGTGGTGGGCGCCCGCGGGTTGGGGGCGGGGGCGTACGACGTGAGCGAGCCGTACCAGGAGAACTCGAAGGTGGACGACTGGCTCTTCGGCGAGCGGCCCACGCACGACAAGATCGTGCGACCCAAGCCGCAGGAGCAGTGAGAAGCGTCGGGGGATCGGGGTGGGGCAAGGGGAATGGGCAGCACGGGCTGGAAGCCCGTGGCACCGCACGAGGGCGAGCACGCATGGGCATCGAGTCGGCACTTCCCGCGGATGGATTCGTAACGACGCAGCTGCAGCGCGTGATCAACTGGGCGCGCCGGTCGAGCATGTGGCCGATGCCCTTCGCGACGGCGTGCTGCGGGATCGAGCTGATGGCGACGGCCTCGAGCCGCTTCGACCTTGCGCGGTTCGGGATGGAGCGGATGAGCTTCTCGCCGCGACAGGCGGACCTGCTGATCGTGGCGGGGCGGATCCCGATCAAGATCATGCCGGTCTTGCAGCGGATCTATCTGCAGATGACCGAGCCGAAGTGGGTGATCTCGATGGGGGCGTGCGCGAGCACGGGGGGCGTGTTCGACACGTACGCCGTGGTGCAGGGGTGCGACCAGTTCATCCC
>DASZWV010000310.1:0-1704 GCA_035546115.1 Phycisphaerales bacterium | reverse complement strand
GCGGAACTGGATCGTCGCCGCCGACTGCTGGAGATCGAGCGGATGGAGCTCGAGATCCGCGAGCGCAAGCAGCAGATGACGGCGTGACGGTCCGCTTGTGCCCGCTCGCTCAGGTCGGAATGGCGGTTGCTGCGGGCTGATCCACGACAATCGGAGCGCCGGGAGCGCCCTGGAGGGCGATGTCCACGATCTCCGGCTCGACGCGGGCCGTCCCGGAGAATGTCGAGACGCGCGCGCGGACGACGGCGTCGACGGTCGCGCCGATGGGCAGGCGGGGCGCGTGCTCGCCCCAGTTCCAGGCGACGCAGCGGAACTCTCGCTCTGGTGCGCCGGATGAGCGCGGGGAGCGGAGGCGCATGCCGAGGTGCTTGGCGTTGGCGCCCATGGTGCCGCGATCGGTGAGACGCAGATTGCGGATGAGCAACTGGGGCGCGGGATTGCCGGCGCCGAAGGGGCCGAGGCGGTCGATCTCCCAGACCGCGGAGGGCACGAGCTCTTCGGGCATCGCCTCGCAGTCGATGTTGACGCACGAGCGCAGGAGCGACTCGTCGATGGCGGCGTTCGCGAAGGCGGTGAAGGCCTCGACGAACGCCGGGAGCTTCGCCGCGGTGAGATGCAAACCCGCGGCCATGGTGTGGCCGCCGAAGCGGTCGAGATGCTCGGCGCAGTGCAGGAGGCCCGCGTGCAGGTTGAAGCCCTCGATGCTTCGGCCGGAGCCGTGGCAGAGGCCGTCGCGTGCCTGCATCAGGATCACGGGGCGGTGGTAACGCTCGACCAGGCGTGAGCAGGCGATGCCCACGACGCCCGGGTGCCAGTCCTCGTGGGCGAGCACGATGGCGCGGCGGTCGGGCGCGGTCATGCCCGAGGCCTCGGCCATGGCGCAGGCCGTTTCGAAGATCTTCCGTTCGACCTCACGGCGGGCCTCGTTCTGCCTGCTGAGGAGGCGGGCGATCTCATCGGCGCGATCGCCGGAAGCGGTGGTGAACAGTTCCACCGCGTCTTTCGCGTGGCCCATGCGGCCCGCGGCGTTGAGCCTCGGCGCCAGGCCGAAGCCGACGTCCATCTCGTCGATCTTGTCGCCGTCGAGCCCGCTGGCGGCGACGAGCGACTTGAGCCCGGGGAGGGGCGAGTGGCGGATGCGCACGAGGCCGAACCGGGCGAGCACGCGGTTCTCGCCTTGGAGGGGGACGACGTCCGCGATCGTTCCGAGTGCGGCAAAGGCGAGGAGTTCCACCAGGAGCTCGCGCAGGTCCTGCCTTGCCTTGGCGCCCCCCGAGGAGAGTGTGGCGAGCCTCCAGGCGAGCTTGTAGGCGACGCCCGCTCCGCAGACATCTCCGAATGGATAGGGCGTCTGGCCGGGCCTGCGCGGGTGGACGACGGCATGGGCGCTCGGGAGCAGGTCTTCGCGATCGGGGGGCGTGTGGTGGTCGGTGATGATGAGATCGACGCCGGTCTCGTGGGCCACTCGCGCGGGTTCGACGGCCGTCACGCCGCAATCGACGGAGACGATGAGCCTCGCGCCGGAGGCGGCCAGTTCGCGGATGGCCTCGCTGTTGAGACCGTATCCCTCTTCGAGGCGGTGCGGCACGTAGGTGAGCAGATCGCAGGCCGGCGCGATGGCCTTGCACATGTGGAAGAGGATGGCGGTCGCGGTGACGCCGTCGACGTCGTAGTCGCCGTAGATGACGATGCGTTCGCCGGCGG
>DASZWV010000309.1:0-2053 GCA_035546115.1 Phycisphaerales bacterium | reverse complement strand
TGGGTGTTTGATCCGGCGCGGGCGACGGGTCGGTTTGAGGCTGGCCCCCCACTGCTGAACGCCGGCGAGGTGATGCCGGACGCGGCGTGGATGGAGCACCGGTTCTTGAAGCATCCGATATTCAAGTACGACATCGCGGGGGATGTGTCGAGGCCGGGCGCGGCGAGCGTGTTTCGGACGGAGACGAACGCGTGGGGCGTGGTGACGCACTGCGTGCGGCTGGCGGAGCGCGGCGCGTGGGTGGATGATGTGTTCGCGCGGTATCGCGCCGGGAGCGCGGCGGCGGCGAAGATTGGAAAGCCGTATGTGATGGATGCGTGGGCGTTTGATTGCCCGGGGGCGTCGCCGGGGTCGGGGGGCGAGGGGACCGGGTGGTCGCTTGCGCCGGAGGACCTGCCGAGCGTGTTCCATCCGCCGGAGGCGCGGGGGAACGTGATCTACGCGGTGGGGCGGCCGTTCGTGGTTGGCGCGGTGTGCAAGGGGGATTGCGATCAGGATCGGCCGAACTAGGCGGAGCGGGAGAAGGCATCGAGGCGTCAAGGCCCCAAGGCCTGGAGTTGGCGTGTGTAGTGGATGTTCTTGGCGGCCATGTCGGCGGTGACGGCCTCGAGGATGCCGGGCATGGCCCCGAGCTTTTCGGGTGGGAGGACGCCCTTTTCCTTCAGTTTGCCGCTCGCGATGAGCCGGGCGACGGCGGTGCAGGCGAGGCCGGTGGTGCGGGACATGCTCGTGCACTGGGTGGGCTTGTCGAAGAAGTCGACGAGGTCCCAGGTGACTCGCTCGCGGAAGTCCGAGCCGGCGCGAGCGCCCTCGACAATGATGCGCATGACGGTGAGGTCTTCTTCGCCGGGCTGGTAGGTCCACTTGGGGAACATGAGGGCCGCGGTGACGTCGCGGGGCTTGATGCGCTTGCCGTTGACCTCGATCTCTTCCTCGGAGAAGAGGCCTGTCTCTCGGAAGACCCGCATGAGTTCGTAGTGGCCGGGGTAGCGGAGGGTCTTTTCCTTCATGTTGGCGACGCGGCCGAGGAGGGTGGTGGAGAGGGAGCGCAGGCCGTCGGTGTTGACGGCCTCGAGGGTGCCGAGGCCGGCGAACTCGAGATTCTCCGGCTCGGTGAGGGCGTCGCGGACGACGACCCGGCCGTTCTCGACCAGGCGCGTCGGGCGGGTGTACTCCTCGATGACATCGGCGGGGGCGAAGCCGGCCTTGTACTGGAACGGCCAGCGGCGCTCGCGCGGGAGGCCGCCGACGTAGATGGCGAGGGAGTCGGCCCGCCCCCCGCTCTTTTCAAGCTCCGCGACCTCGCGGCCGCAGATCATGTTGGACATGCCGGGGGCGACGCCGCAATCGACGACGGCCGTGACGCCGCGGTCGCGTGCGAGGGCGTCGAGGGCGAGGGCGTCCTCGGCGAAGAAGGCGATGTCGCAATAGGGCTTGCCCGCCTCGATGACGGCGCGGAGGGCGGCGAAGCCGATGCGGCTGGCGAGGGCGCCGACGACGATGTCGAACGGGGCGACGGCGTTCCTGATCGCGGCGGGATCGGAGAGGTCGGCGCGGAGGGGGTTGACGGTGCGCTTCTGGCGGGCGGCGCGATCGACGGCCGCGGAGAGCGAGGATTCGCGGGCGTCGGCGATGGTGACGTCGAAGTCGGCGGCGAGGTCGGCGGCCATGACGGAGCCGACCCTGCCGGCGCCGAGGACGATTGCTGAGGGCATGGGTAGATGCTCGGTACGGGGTGATTGGGGGAGTTTGGGGCTGTAGACTAGCCGCTTGTCGGGCGCTGATTGGCGAGGCGTCGCTCGCCCTCCGGGCGAGGGGCGTTTCGGGCGTTCGAACCGGATGCTTGATCGCTGCGCAATCTGCGCATCCGGCAACGATCGTGCGTGCTCCGCACGCGAATGCAGAAGGCACCGGCGGCTTGCGCCGCTCGGCTCTGATGAGGGACACCATGGCGGCACATGCACCTGCGGCGAACAAGCGTTACCTCTCCCACGAACTGGCCGAGTGGGCGTGCGGGCTGAGGTACGAGCATCTGAGCCCGAGGGCGATCGAG
>DASZWV010000308.1:0-1525 GCA_035546115.1 Phycisphaerales bacterium | reverse complement strand
TGGTCGGCGGGATGCTCGCGACCGGCAACCCGGACCTTGCGAAGAAGATCCGCTTCCACCAGAACGCCGTGGGCTCGGTGATGGGACCGTTCGACGCGTACCTCGTGCTGCGCGGCATCAAGACGCTCGCGCTCCGCATGGCCCGGCACAACGCGAGCGGCCTGCGGATCGCGCAGTGGCTGGAGAAGCGGCCGGGCGTGGAGCGCGTCATCTATCCCGGGCTGCCCTCGCACCCGCAGCACACGCTGGCGATGAAGCAGATGTCGGGGCACACCGGGATGATCACGTTCTTCATCGAGGGCGGACTCGATGAGTCCCGCAAGTTCCTCGAGAGCCTGCGGCTGTTCACGCTCGCCGAGTCGCTCGGCGGCGTCGAGTCGCTGGTCGACCATCCGGCGATCATGACCCACGCCAGCGTCCCGCCCGAGCAGCGGGCGGCGCTCGGGATCTCGGACACGCTCATCCGCCTCTCGGTCGGCATCGAGAATCCGGACGACCTGATCGCCGACCTGGATCACGCGCTCAAGGCCGCGCGGCCCCGGGTTGTCGCTACGCGCTGAGCGCCGCAGCGCATTCCTGCGGGCGACTCACGGATGCGGAGCGGGCGTCGGCGGCGTATGCGGCTGCGCTTCGATCGGCGGGGGCGGATTCGTTGCCGCGCCCGCGGGCGGCGCGGAGTCCTTGAGCAGGTCGTTCAGCGTGGAGTTGATGGAGCGGACCTTCCAGTCCACCGGGGCGAACGCGTACGGGGCCCAGGCGGCGTTGAGCTCGGCGGCCTCCTTCTTGAGCGCATCGAGCGTTCCTACGGCGGGGGCGGCGGTGTTCGCGGTGGTTGCGGGTTTCGGGGGCGAAGTCGAGGCCACCGGCGTCGTATCCGCCGACGGCTTGGCTTCGCCGCCCGCCGCCGGGGTCGGCGCGGGCTTGGAGGGCTCGGGCTCCTTCGCGTCCTTGGGTGCGGGCGCGGGCTCGGGAGGCGGGGGCGGCACGGCGAGCGACTCGTCCACGCTCGCGTTCATCGTCCACCATGCCTTGGCTTCCTTGGAGACGGACTTGGCGGTGACGATCAGGCCGTCGAACGTCCGCAGGACGATCGTCGGACCCGGCTTGATCTCGGGCGCGGGAGCGGCGCCCGGCGCGGGGGTCTTGGGTTGCTCGACGCTCGAGGCTGCGGCGACATCCTGGAAGGAGAGGTCGCTCATGGTCGCCGCCAGGGTCTCTCCCACTCCAACGTCCTTGAGTTCCTTGCCCGGCGGTATGTCGCGGACGGAGAAGGTGTCGGCCTGCTTGTCGCGCGAGACCGTGACGACCGAGCCGTCGGGATGGGTGATGACGAAGCTCTTGATGCGCGGGCGCTTGATGTCCACGAACTTGGTGTCCATCCAGCCGATGGGCTCGCGGGGGACGTCGACGTTGCCGGAGACGAGCCACGCGGCCTTTTCGCCGGCGGCGCGGATGAACATCTGCTGGTTGCTCGTGCCGCCGATTCCCGCGCCGGCGTACTTCGGGTTGCCGAGAACCGCGGAGG
>DASZWV010000307.1:0-2636 GCA_035546115.1 Phycisphaerales bacterium | reverse complement strand
GCCACGTCCGCCGCCAGCTTGCCCTCCAGGATCGCAAACGCCATCGAGCGCAGAAGGTCCGCTCCGCGCACCGTGTTCAGCTCCGCGTGCGGCCGGATAATGTCGAAGTCAAAAGCACCCAGCTCCCCCAGCCCGTGCGTGTGCATCCACAAGCACGCCGGCTCATCTTCCTTCTTCGGATCGTCCTCCGTCACGCCATGCACGGCGTACAACGCCTCCACGTCCAGGTCGGCATCGTGCATCAACTCGTCGTCCAGCCGGTCCTTCCCCCACCCCTGCATCGACTGGTGGTCCATCAGCACCAGCCCGTCGTCGGCCATCAACTCACGACCCCAGCGCAGCATCCGCTTGCGGTCCTTGAGCACCGTCTTGTGCTTGGCCGGAACGCGCACCGACACCGACACGCTCGTTCCCGCCGCGGCCCGGCGCTCCTCATCCGTCAGCCCCGGCGCGAACATCACAACTTCGGACGGTATCTTCGTCTCCCGCAGGCACACGAGCTGCGCCTCGCCCCACTGCGGATGTCGCGCCGTCAGCCCCCAATGGGCAAAGTCCCCGACCTTCAGCCGCTTGAGCTCAGTGCCCTGTTTCTCCAGAAACGAGAACTCCTCCGGCCGCGGCGGCAGATTACCCCGATACAGCACCGACCCTGCAGAGGGCGTTTCCTTCGCGAAGATCGACAACATGCGCAGGCCTCCGAACGCCCCCGCGCCGGCCACCCTACCGCGCCCATCGCGAATCCGCAAGGCTTCTTTGGCCCGCGTGCGCGCGACACTACAATCTTCCCCATGGCCTACACCGTCCTCGCACGCCGCTATCGCTCCCAGAAGTTCTCCGAGCTCGTCGGCCAGGAAGCGATCGTCAAGACCCTCCAGACCGCCATCAAGCACAACCGCGTCGCGCACGCCTACCTCTTCACCGGCACCCGCGGCGTCGGCAAGACCTCCACCGCACGCCTCTTCGCCAAGGCCCTCAACGCCGTCGATGACAAGGGCAAGGAACAAGCCGACGTCGCCGAGGCCATCATGAAGGGCCAGGACACCGACACCATCGAGATCGACGCCGCCTCCAACCGCGGCGTCAACGAAGCACGCGACATAATCGCCAACGCCGCCTACCGCCCCCTCCGCGGCCGCAAGAAAGTCTACATCATCGACGAAGTCCACATGCTCACAACTGAGGCCTTCAACGCGCTGCTCAAGACGATGGAAGAGCCCCCGGAGCACGTCGTCTTCATCCTCTGCACCACCGAAACCCACAAGGTCCCCGCCACCATCCAGTCCCGCTGCCAGCGCTTCGACTTCCGCCCCATCCCCGCCGCCACCATCGCCCAGCACCTCGCCGAGGTTCTTAAGGGCGAGGGCGTCTCCGCCGAGCCCGAGCTCCTCCACATGGTCGCCCGCCTCGGCAACGGCTCCGTCCGCGACGCCCTGAGCATCATGGACCGCCTCCTCGCCGCCGGCGACAAGAAGCTCACCGTCAAGCTCCTCGAAGACCTCCTCGGCCTCCCCGACCGCACGCTCGTCGCCAACCTCGTCTCCGCCATCGCCGCCGGCGACGCCTCCGCCGCCCTCAAGTCCGCCGACGATCTCGCCAAGCGCGGCGTCTCTCCCGAGCAGCTCCTCGCCGCCCTCGCCGAACGCTTCCGCGACCTCATGGTCATCGCCGCCTGCGGCCCCGACACCAACCTTGTCGACCTCGCCGACGAGGTGCGCCAAGAGGCCGCCAGAGAGGCCGCCCGCTTCGACGCCGCCGGCCTGACCCACCTCATCGCCGTCTGCGACGCCGCGGCCCGCAACTGCCGCACCGCCTCCAGCCCGCGCGCCATCGTCGACGCCGCCATCGTCCGCATGTCCATGAGCGAAAAGCTCGCCGACCTCACCGCCCTCGTCGCCGGCCAGGTCCGCCCCACCGCCGCCCGAAACGGCGCACTCGCGAGCGGAGCCTCGCCAAAAAAATAGTCGGGGCGGACGCCGACGCTCCCACCCCGCGGGTTCGCCCGCCGGGCGGGAGCGAGGCGGGCAACCCGCCCGAAGACCCGGCACCATACGACGACCCCGGCGACTCCCCCCCGCCGGAATTCGCCGCGCCCGCGCCGATCCTCACCGAGCCCAAGCCCCTCCCCACCACGCCACCCGACCTCGCCCCGCTCTGGTCCAGGGTCATCCGCGCCGAGGGCATCTCCCCGCTCCTCCGCGCCGTCCTCATCAACTCCTCGCTCAGCAGCTTCGCGCACGGCAAGGCGACCATCACCTGCCTCCCCCGTTACGCCAAAGACGCCAACACCCGCTGGCGACCGCAGATCGCCGAGGTCATCGCCAGGGAGTCCAACTCCACCACCGCCATCGAAGTCATCATCGAGGGCGGCGAGCACATCCCCGCCCCCGTTCACACCGCCGCGCCCACCCAGGCCCAACCCGATCTCGCCGCGCGCCCCGAACCAACTCCCCAGCCCACGGGATCCCCATCCGCCATCAACCCCTCCACCCACCCACTCGTCCAGCAAGCCCTCGAACTCTTCGGCGGCCGCATTGTCGATATCCAACCAAGGCGAAAGACATGACAAGGTGACACGGTGACACGTTGACGGGGTGACTAATCACCTTCTCACCCAGTCACCTTGTCACCGAGTCGCT
>DASZWV010000306.1:0-4141 GCA_035546115.1 Phycisphaerales bacterium | reverse complement strand
TCGGCGAACGCTCGCAAGAGGCGCGCGGGCGTCGGCGGCCATCTGCGTCGGAGCCCCCCATGCCCGACACGATCCACCTCCCTCTCCTCGACCGCATCGAAATCGCCAGCCCCTGCCACGCGCGCTGGAAAGACATGACCGGCGACGAGCGCACCCGCCACTGCGCCGAGTGCAACCTGAAGGTGCACAACATCTCCGCACTCTCTCGCGACGATGCCGAATCGCTCCTGCGAGCATCGATCGGCGCCGATCGCGTGTGCGTCCGCCTCTTCCGGCGTGCCGACGGCACGATCATCACGCGGGACTGTCCCGTCGGTCTCGCGAGGGTTCGGGCCGCGGCCCGGCGCACCCTCATCCGCGCCGCCGCGCTCTTCGGACTCGTGAGCGCGACCGGAGTCGCCGCGGCCGCGACCAGCGCGACGCCCTTCGGCGAGCGGTTGCGCCTGCGGGCCCTCCGCCCGTTCTCGATCGTCTGCGACTGGATCGCCCCGCAGGCCGCCAATCCGCCGCCGATGATGGGCAAGATGTCCATGGGGGCGGTCGCGCCCCTTCCCTCGCGCCCGGCCCCGCCCGTTTCCCCCAACGGAGGCGGCCAATGACGCCCATCGCCCTTCCGCTTCTGGATCGAATCGACATCGCCTCCCCGTGTTCCGCGCGCTGGGAAGACATGCGCGGCGACGACCGCAAGCGCCGCTGCGCCCAGTGCAACCTCGACGTGCACAACATCGCGGCGCTCACGCGCGACGAGGCCGAGGCGGTTCTGCAAGGCCTCGCGAGCGGACGCGTTTGCGCCCAGTTCTATCGTCGCCCCGACGGCACGATCCTCACCGCCGACTGCCCCGTCGGCCTGGTGCACATCCGGCGCGCCGCGCGCCGTGCCGTCATGCGCGTGGCCGCGCTCATCGGCCTCGGCGCGGCGGCCGGAATCGCCGCGGGCATGACCAGCAGGCAGACCTGGGGCGACAGACTCCGCCTCCGTGCCATGCGGCCCTACTCGATTGTGTGCGAGTGGATCGCTCCCGCCGCGGCGCCGGCTCCGCCTTCGAGATGCTTCGTCAGGGGTGAAGTGTTCATCCCCCCGCCCAAGTCCTCACCCGCGCCAGCCTCGCGACCCGCCGGCGGCTCGTGACCCATACCCACAGGAGCGTCCATGTTCCTCCTCTGCCTTGCCGCCTCGCTCGTGTATGCCTTTCTCGCCATCGTCGCGATCGTCTTCGACCACGCGCAGCTTGAGAGCGGCCGAATGATGGCCTCCGTTGTCCTTTCGGGCTTCCTCGCCCCGACGATCGCGACATGGCTCGCGGCCGAGGCGCTGAACCTCCTCTCGCCGCGCCGGCTGCTCTCTCGCAAACTCTCCATGCCCGTCCGACGCCTGACGTTCGGGGCGATCGCCGGCATTCTCGCCTCCGTCCTCGGCGTGCTTGGCATGGCCCTTCTCGACAAGTACGCCGTCCCCGATGCGGCCCTCACCGGAGCCGCCGCCATGTTCACCACCGTCGCCGTCATCCTGCCCACCGCGCGCATCCGCCGCGGCGAGTGTCTGTATTGCCGGTACAGCCTCGCCGGGGCGACGCCGGCGAGCAAGGGCGTCTGTGCCGAGTGCGGGGCCGATGCCATGGCCTGCTGATGCCCAATGGGGTGCGAATCGTTCTGAAGGGGGCAAGCCCGACTGGCCCGATCATGTGCGCACGGCGGCCTGCGCCTTTCCCGCCGCCGTGCCCTTCGCGAGTTTCGGGCGAATGCGGCGCGAGTGGGCGTGCGGCTACGACCTGCGCGGGCTCACCGCTGCGGCGCGCGGGCGCTCTCCGGAGTGCGGCCGGGCCGCGATGGCCGAAAAGGCGTGGGCAACGTCCGCAATGTTGCCGCCGGCCGCTGCGTCGGTACGCTCATCCATGCGACTCGACTACATCAAGGCGTCGCCCGAGGCGTTCAAGGCCATGCTCGGCGTCGAGAAGTACCTCCACGGGGCGATGCCCGGCAGCCTGCTGCACATGATCAAGCTCCGCGTCTCGCAGATCAACGGGTGCGCGTACTGCATCGACATGCACTGGAAGGACGCCCGCGCGGCCGGCGAGACCGAGCAGCGCCTCTACGGCCTGGGCGCATGGCGCGAGAGCCCGTACTACAGCGACAAGGAGCGGGTCGCCCTTGCCTGGGCGGAGTCGCTGACGCTCGTCGCCGCGGCGCAGGGCGCGGGCGCCGAGCCGGCGCCCGAGCCCGACTTCGAGGGCGCGAGAAAGCACTTCAGCGACCGCGAGCTGGCCGACCTCACGTGGGCCATCGCGAGCATCAACGCGTGGAACCGCATCGCGATCGGCTTCCGCGCGACGCCGGGCCTGTACCAGCCGCCGAGGGCGCACGGTCAGAATGCGTAGGCGTGCGGCGCCGATTCGTTCCCATGTTCACGCGCGGGATTCGGCAGCAAGAATGTCCGCTGTCCGCAGCGCGAAGGCCAGGATCGTGAGCATGGAGTTCGCCTGGCTCGATGTGACAAACGCGCTGCTGCTGGCCACGAACAAATCGTCGAAGCCGTGAACGTTTCCGCGCGGGCCCACGACGCCCTCTTCCGGGCGCGCGGACATGCGGGTGGTTCCCACCTGGTGAAAGCCATCGCCCGACTGCTCCCATACAGACTTCGCAACGCCCTCCTCCAGGTACCTCAGCCGGCCGCGGTTGTGCCGGCGCAGGTATTCGTCCCAATGACGATGCGCCTCGATCACGTAGTCCACGTCGCGCTGCGTGAAGCGGTGATCCACGCGGATGCGGCGCATGCCCAGCTCGTCACGCTCGTCGGTGAGGGTGACGCGGCTATCCGGGTTGGGCATCTGCTCACCGAAATAATGCAGGGGGTACACGTTGGAACGACTGTACTGGAAGAACCCCGGCACCTTGCGCGACGCGAAGTATCGCTTGTAGCCGAACGTGGGGATAAACGCCGCGGTTCGCGGCAGATCACGCAGCATGTTCAGCACATGCTTCGACACCGTTCCCCTTCCGTTCTCGCCGCCCTCGATCGCGGACTTGCGGATCGCCTCGGACGCGAGATGCTTGCCCAGGGGCGAGCTGAGGATGAGATACGCGAAGGAGAGCACCCCGTTGCCGTGGGAGGCGTCTCCGAGCTCCGGATTGACCGGCCATGCCGAGATGTTGCCGAGGCGTCGGGCGTGCTGGAACTCCCTGGAAAACGTGAACCTTCTGCGCACGTACACCCCCTCGGGATCACGATCGAAGCCGTACTCGGTCCTCTTCGGGTCGGTGGAGAAGTGCGCCTCGGCGATGCGCCCCGAGATGTGCCCGGTGTAGAAACGACCAAGCAGGCCCGAATGGTTGCCCACCCCGCCCGGACAGATTCCGTCGGAGACGAGAAGGAGCCGGGTCGTGTTCAGTCCGCCGCACGCGAGCACAAACCGCCGGGACTTCAGCAGCATCGTCTTTCCGGAGAGCGTCCGGGCCACGATCGACCTGGTGCGGAAGCCGTGGTCGGTCTTCTCGCAGTCGATCTCCGTGCAGGTCAGGCCGTGGGTGAGTTGAACACGCGCCGACCGCTCGAGGTCTTTCGCGTACACGGATCCGAAGTTCATGACCGACCACCGTTCGAGGCTCGAGCTGGTGACCTCGGCGTCCGGGAGGCCGGGGATCAGCCCCGGTTGGCGGGCGGCGGGGATCTGCCGCGCATTGAACTCCGGCTTTCCACATTGCAGGTACGTGCACGCGCGGGCGTACCTCGATTCGATCTCGGAGAACGCGATGGGCCACTTTGAATGCGGCACGTACGGGCGATCGTCGAAATCGACCGGGTCGTACGGCACCACGCGCCCGCCCCAGATCACGGAGGTTCCCCCGAGCTGCCGACGCGTGCACTCGTTCATGGGCGGATGCGGTGCGCCGGAGAATGCGGACGCGTCGGCGAGCGCCTGCACCCGTTCCGAGTAGCTCCTGTGCCCGCTCTCGACCAGCCGCACGTCCATGCCGGCCCTGGCCAGTTCGAGCGCGATCACGATCCCCGCCGCTCCGGCTCCCACGACCGTCACATCGGAACGCAGTTCCGAGCCATCGGCAAGGCTCTCGGCGTCGATCAGCATGACATCATCCTCGCCCCCGCCCAACTCGGGCAACGGGGTATTCGAGTACAACGGGTCGG
>DASZWV010000305.1:0-2043 GCA_035546115.1 Phycisphaerales bacterium | reverse complement strand
ACCGTGTCGGCCTCCTCCAGGAGCTTGCCCGCGAAGGCCAGCGACTCCAGGTGCCGCCCATCCTTCCCCTTCGGCGTCCGGGCCCAGACAAAGAACCCCGCCTCGGGGGTATGGACCTCACACCCGGCCGCCCGCAGCCCGGGCACGATGGCATCCCGCCGCTCGCGATACAGCCTCCGCATCCGCTCGACATCCGCGTGCTGGTAGTTGTCCAGGGCCGCGGCCCCCGCGACCTGGATCGCGTTGAAGACGCCCGAATCCACGTTCGCCTTGATCCCGGCGAGGGCGGCGATGATGTCCGCGTGTCCCACGGCGAACCCGATGCGCCACCCCGTCATGTTGTACGTCTTGCTCAGCGAGTGGAACTCGATCGCGGGCATGGACCAGATGTCCGCGCTCGGCGCCTGCCAGACCGAGACCGGCTTGTGCTCGAAGTACAGCTCCGAGTACGCGAGGTCGGAGGCGAGGATGCATCCCCGCAATCCCTTGCTCCATGTCGCGCTCGTCCACTCCACCGCGCGCTCGAAGAACGGCCCATCCGCGCATGCCGCCGTCGGGTTGCTGGGGTAGTTCAGCCACAGGATCCGCGATGACCTCGCGGCCACGCTCGGGATCTCCTCGAACACCGGCCGCCACCCGGTCTCCGCCGACACCGGCATCTTGTGGACCTTGCAGTGCGCCAGCACCGCCCCGATCTCGTACACCGGGTACGCCGGATCGGGCACGAGCACCGTGTCCCCCGGGTTGGTCACCGCCCACGGCAGGTGCGCGATGCCGTCCTTGGACCCGATGCAGCAGACGATGTGCTTCATCGGATCGACCGTGACCCCGAATCGCTCGTGCATGAACCGCGCGGCCGCCTCGCGGAACACCTTCAGCCCGCCGCCGACCGCCGGATACTGCTGGTTCACCAGCTCGCGCATCGCCTTGTCCATCGCCTCGACGATGAAACTCGGTGTGGGCTGATCCGGATCGCCCACGCCGAGGTTGATCACATCCGCGCCCGCCGCGATCCGCTCCCGCTTTTTCCGGTCGATCTCATCGAACAGGAACGGCGGGAGGGCCGCCAGCCGGTCGGATCGAACGGACAGGGCCTGGGGGGAAGGGGCGCGCACGGCGGTCACAGCGGCGGACATGGCTTCCTTTCAGCGAAAAAAGCCGGCGATGATCGCCGGCGAGCAAGGGTATGACGCCTCGTGGCCGTGCTCCCGGCTACGCCGCCGCCCTGCCGCGCAGCGTCCGGATGCCCTCGAGCGCGCTCGACCCGCCCACGAGCACCACCAGCCCGCCATAGAGGTAGTCGAACGGCCCGGCCGCGTTGATGATGAGCCACACCGCCAGCCCGACGGCCCCCAGCCCGCCCAGCAGCCGCGCGATGCCGATCGGCACGATCATCACCCCCACGCAGGCGATCAGGAACCCAGTCGGGCTGTGCCACCCGCTGCTGTACATCATCCACCCGCCGTACCCGCACAGCGCAAGCCCGAGGAGCGTTTGCAGCCAGGCTCCCGGCCCGAAGGACCGCCGCCGCGCCGGGGCGAGTTGCGAAGAAGACTCCGAAGCTCCGGGCGGCGTGGTGTCGGGCGCCATGCGCAGGTCCTCCGGGCGCATGGTACCAGAAAATGGGCCGCCGTGGGCGAGGGGCGGTTTCTCTGACACGGTGACTGGGTGACATGGTGCCATGGTGACTTGGTGAACAGACGACAAGTCACCCGGTCACCTTGCCACCCGTCACCGCGTCACCGTGCCGCCGATCGCCGCGCTCCGCGCCGCCATGGCCGGGTGCATCCGCGGCATCGTGACCTACGCCGGCGCGCAGGCGAATCCGACGGCCGTCTTCGCCGCGGCCCGGCTCGCCCCCGGCGCATCACCATCCCCCAGCCGCGCCCCGGGCACGCCGATGAACATCAACGCGACGCTGGACACCGAGGGGAACATCACGCTCAGGTGGAAGTGCGCCAATCCGCCCGGCGGCAACGTGGTGTACAGCGTGCTGCGCCGGGATGAGGGCACCGGCGCGTTCGTGCAGATCGGCAGGGCTGG
>DASZWV010000304.1:0-3022 GCA_035546115.1 Phycisphaerales bacterium | reverse complement strand
GAAGGCCGACGAGTCCATCAGCTTCGTCAGCCGCTCGTTCACGCCGTACGACTTGGCGAGGTACCAGAGCGCGTACAGCACGACCTCGCCCGCCTGCACCTCGTTGCCGTGGATGTTCCCGTCGATCCACATCGCGGGCTTGTCGGTGTCGGCGCCGGTCTTCGCGGCGTTCACGATCGCGACGAGCATCTCGCGACCCTCGCCGCTCTTGCCGATCGATCGAACAGTGACCAGGTCCGGGTACGCCGCGGCGATGTCACGCATGAACCGGCCCAGTTGCGCGCTGTCGTAGTATCGATCGAACGCGATGGGCACCTTGGAGGGCATGTCGGGCTGAGCCCACGCGGTCGCGCTCGCGAGCAACCCGGCCAGCGTGGCGGCGATACTCCTCATTGCAGGCCTCATGGCTTAGCCTCCGTGCTCGCTTCCAGCTTGATCTCGACATCCTGATCTCCGCACTCGGGCGAGTGCAGCGTCGCCTTCAGGGTCTCGCCGTCGCTCCCCGTGATTGTCCACGTTCCCTCGAGCGAATCTCCGCCGGCGATCGAGTCCGATCGATGGGCCCGCTCGCCGACCAGAATGCGCTTCCGATCGACGCCGATCGTCCATCGCGTGGGTGGGAGCCGATGGACCTTGACCCCCATCGCCGCGCGCGTCGGCCACGCGCCCTCGTTCACCGCCTCGACCGACACACGCCAGACGCCCTGGCCCAGCCGCTCGACGCGCGGCGGCCGCACCGCCAGCCGCGCCAGCCTGCCCAGCAGGTCCGCCACGAACCGTGTCTGCTCATCCGCAACGCGATCGATCTCATCCGGAGGGATTGAAAACCGGTATCCGGGCACGAACCCGCCGATCTCGACGTCCCCCAACTGCGGGTGCTTGAAAGGCCGCCAATCGACGAATCCGGCGGCCTTCCCGGCCGTTGCTCGCGCATCGCTGAGCGCCAGCCACTTCCCGTCGTCAGAGTCGACCCGCTCCCGCTTGGGCTGCTTCTGATCATCACGCGGCTTGTCGCCAGACGCCTTGGCCGCGTCACCGCCGGGAGTTCCCTCGTGATGCTCCTCCCCCGCTTCCTTCTTCGCGTCGGCCTTGTCCGCATCGGCGTCTTTCATCTGGTCCGGACGCACCCAGCCCGGCGTCGAGAACGACCAGATTCCCCTCTCCGCGTACGCCCCTCCCTGGAGCGTCCCCTCGTTGTCGCGCGTGGGCGCTTCCTTCTGTCGGGTGATCTCCTTGAACTTCTCCCCCACCCGCTCGTACACGCCTCGATCGGCATCGAGCACGCTGTTCGTGGCGGGCGCTGCGCCCGTCTCATCCATCTTGCCCCCCGGCGGCGTGTTCACGAGGTTGTCCGACGGCGAGAGGACCAGCACCGCCGCGAGTTCATCGTGGGCCTGCATCCACTCGGCGAGCGCCCGGGTCTCCGGCTCGCTCAGCGGATACTTGCCCGCCTCATCGCGAAACTCGGGCCAGTGATACGGAAAGTTGCGATCGAGCTCGACCCCATCAAAGCCGTCCTCGCCGAAGAGCCCATCGCCGTCCGCATCGCGGCTCTCTTCGAGAAGCGCGTACATCGGCCGCTCCCCCTTGGCGTGATCCGCGCGCCGCATCAGGCGCGGATCCGCATCCTCGGCGATCCACTCCGCCTTCAGACCGATTCCCGGCGGCGGGTTCTTGATGCGCATTTGCAGGATCCGCCCATCGCCATCCAGGTCGACCGGCGGGTCCTCGTTGAATCTTCCGTCCCGATCGGCATCGATCGCGTTCGCGCCGGCCGGATTGCTCGCCCGCTCCGGCCGCACATGCGGGTGCGCCGGGTCGCCCTCGAACCCGTCCGGATTGAGGCGCGGCACGATGTACACATCGCCGTGTTCCAACGCTTCACCCGCCTTCGACAGTCGCAAGGCCATGCCTTGGGCCACCTCCGTGGATCCTGCCTGTCGGGGGTCTATGCCCGCGACAACCAGCAAGGCCGGCTTTCCCGATCCGCCGGCATGGTGCAGCCTCAGGATCTCGATCGGCCTCCCAAAGCCGCTGGTGGCAAGCACTTCGCGACTCTGCTCCACCACCTGGGCGGGTACTTGGCCGCCCAAGACGGCACCGACCCCCATGGCCAGCACGCCCGCGGCTACTGCCGGCCCGACGACCCTCTGTGCATGCATCCAATCCTCCCTCATGGGCGTAAAGACTAGCAAATGTTCGGTATTGCCGAGAATACCCCCATCGCCTGACTTGACCTAGCCTTCATTGTGGAAACGTGATTTCTACTTGACCACTCGGTCCGGTTCGGTTACACCAGCGTTTCACTCGTCTGTTCGCCCGGTGCCCACCCCTGGCCACCGGCCGGCATTCGGACATCAGGATGAGGCCACGACGCCACATGCCGAACTTGCACCCGCGCCGCCCGTTGCGCGCCGGCTTCACGCTGATCGAGATCCTGATCTGTGTGGCCATCCTGACAATCCTGCTCGCCCTGCTTCTTCCGGCCGCCCGTCAGGCCGTTGGCACCGCCCGAACCTTCAAGTGCCAGATGTCGCAGCGGAGCGTGACGTTCGACTTCGGTCTCTTTGCCGACGATGCCCTCCACCCCTCTCGCGGCGATGATGAGCTTGGGGCGACGATCTCGGGCGTCCCGAAGGGCCAGTTCCGCCTCGAGACGTTCATCGAGTCGCAGTACGGAATCGACGAGTTCTGGTACGACAACTACGGCAACGCCCCCACGATGCGACTGCCCGACGCGAACGGGCGAGATCCGATGCGGTGCGCCGAGGTCAAGGGGGACATCACGCTGCTCAGGGCCACGCCCTGCTCCCAGGGGGCCGTCACCCCGCCGCAGAATGTCTCCTTCGGGTTCAACGAGCGACTGCACCGCTCGTGGCGCCGCCTGGCGGCGGGCAACTCCCAGCCGATCGGGCTTTCACGCACGATTCTCGACCGCCAGAACGTGAGCATGGATCGCATCCCGCTCCTGTGGGATGTCGACGGAAGCGTCGCCGCCCAGCGGAACCTGGTCCCGCTGTTC
>DASZWV010000303.1:0-12713 GCA_035546115.1 Phycisphaerales bacterium | reverse complement strand
AGCCCGGAGGGTCCGTCGCCGGGAGACAACGCAAACCGCTTCTCCACCTTGAGCGCCCTCGGGTCCAGACGCACCACTTCCGAGGTGTCCTCCACATTCACGTACACCTTGCCCGTGCCGTCCGCCACACCCAACTCCGGCTTGCCGCCGATCGGTATCGTTCCTGCGACGACGCCGTCTTCCGCACGGATCACGGTGGCATCGTGGCTCTTTCCGTTGAACACCACGATCGACTTTGTCGCCGGATCAAAGAGAATCGCGTCGGGGCCCTGTCCGGCAGCAACGGTCTGCAGCACCTTGAGCGACTTGAGGTCAAACACCGTCACGGTCCCGGCCTTGCCGTTACTCGTGAAGCCCCGGTTGAACTCCGGCGCGAGCGCCACACCGTGCACCCCCGCGGTATCGCCGATCTCTCCAGCGGTCTTGCCGGTGTCGGTATCGATCACCATCACCCGGTTGCCGCGCGGCACGTACAGGCGGTGCGCTTCGGGATCGACCGCGAGAAGGTCCCACCCGCCCTCTCCGCCGACGTCGAACACCCGCTCGACGTGGAAGGGTCCGGTTGCCTTCACGCCCGACACGCCCGCCGGAGGCGCCGGGGCTGTCCGCCCGGCCGAGGCCGCCTGCGACAGGACCGACAGTCCGAGAACACCCGCCAGAATCAGTGCGCCCATGCGAAACTCCTTAGGGTAGACAAGCGACCCGTTCAAGTGCCGTCCGCCGGCCTCATTTCTCGTTCCCATTCTCCCGCTCCTTCGAGATCACCGTGCCGTCCTCGGCCACCGCAATGTCCCAGTCCGCTCCGTTGATGGTCATGTCGGCGCTGTAGATCGTGCGGCCCTTTTTCACTTCCTTCTCAACCTCCGTGACCTTCCCGCCGGCACTCTCGCGTTCCAGAGTCGCGCGAACGGCCGCGGGAACGTCGCCCATGGCGATGGGAACTTCCTTGTCTTCGTGACGGCCGCCGGACGAGACACAACCCGAAATCGCAAAGATGGCGAGGGTGGACACGATCAGACAGGTTCGGTTCACGGGAATGCTCCTCAAGGGGTGTCGATGCGCTGGAGAAAGTAGTTGGCCCGTTCTCGCAAACATGATGGCCAGATGACGGTGACGCATCCCATGGCAACGCCCGAGGTCCGGGCCCGCAGGAGCAACGCGCTCGCCCGACGCCAAACACGCGCTACTTGTCGACCGCAAGAGCCGTCGAACCCGCAGCGGCCTGCGCCAGGCTCAGTCGGATGACGAGCAAGTCCGATTCTTCAAGGCGCGCGGCCAGATCGCCCCCCATGGCTTGCGCCAGCATCCTCGAAACGGTCAGCCCCAGACCCACGTGATTCTGGTTCGACCGCGCCGAATCTCGCCGCCAAAACGGCTCAAAGATGGCATCCAGAGTCTGATCAGTGAGTTCGGTTGCCCGATTCCGGATCTCAACGACGGTTCGGTCCCCGGCCGTTCCGAGGAAGCATCGAATGGATCCGGGGTCGGTCGAGTGCTCAAGGGCGTTTGAAATCAGGTTGTCGAAGATGCTCGAAAGCGCCGCCGGATTGGCCCACGCCCGGGTCTCGGGTTCAAACTCACACGAGACGGTCCCGATCGGCACACCGAACGCGATCTCGTGGCGCCTCACCCGCTCGCGCAGCATCGGCTCTACCGCCAGGACGGTCGCGTCGAGAGACGCGCCCGCCCGCGACTGTCGTGCCAGGGTGAGCAGCGTGTCCACGAACGCCCCCGCTCGCAGCGTCACGCGAAGCGCTTCAGAAAACACTTCAGTCGCTTCGTGTGGTTTGCGAGGTAGGAGCAGAGCGACTTCGAGCAGTGACCGAAGCTCGGCGATAGGCGTACGGAGCTCGTGAGCCGCGGCGGAGATGAACCGCCTTTCTCGTCCTATGGCATCGTCGAGCCTCTCGAGAAGGCCATTGATCCGCTCGCACACCGATCGAAGCTCTTCCGGAGACTCCTCGAGGGGCAACCGCGTGCTCAGCGTGCCGGCGTCGATGCCCGCGACCCGATCCGAGACTTGTCGCAGGGGTCGCAGGCCCCGGGCCAACCCGAAACGGATGGCGCCAAGCAGGAGGACCATCCCCGAAGCGCAGACGAGGGCGAGAGCCCAGCCGATCGTCGAGAGTGTTCGATCGAGCGAGGCTCGCGGCATCGCCACGATCAGACGCAACCAGGGCGCCGTCGCCAACGCCTGAGTCCGCACAGCCTCCTTGCCCGGAAGCTCGAGTTCCTCGTCGGGCGGCGGCCTGAAGAGGTGCAGACTCATGCGCCCCATACGACCGTCGGGAAGCCGCACATCCAGGACGGTTGAGTCCGTGGCGTCGATCTCGGGCAGACCGGACCCGCCGAGCGAGGTTGATGCCGCGATCATCCGGCGGTCGTGCGCTTCCGAAAGGGTGAAATACTCGCACTCGGGTCCGGGTTGATACCAAGGCATCGTCTCGGCGGTCATGTCCAGATCGACCTTGTGGCCGTCCCAGCGAGTTGCCGCCTCGATCGTGACAGCTCGCGCCCGGAGCGTGGCGTCGAACTGGTGGACGAGCGCGCCCCGGACGCCGGCATAGAACGCCGCGCCGGCGATGACGGCCAGGATTCCAAGCGGGACCACAAGCCATGCGGTCAGGGCCCGGCGGATGCTGCTCACCTCGGATTCTCCCACAGCACATAGCCGACCTTGCGGCGCGTATGGATCAGTGGCGGGCAACCCGCCTGCTGAAGCTTGGACCGGATGGCGGAGATGGCCACATCGATCGCATTGCTCATCACCTGGGAACGGTCGTCGTAGAGGTGCTCCTCCAGTTCGGCCCGCGAGACCGGTTTGCCGGCGCGGTGGGCGAGATACTCCAGCAGCGCAAACTCGCGCGGGGTGAGGTCCAGCGCCCGCGGCGGCTTGCTAACGATGCTCGCGACCTTGCGAACCGGGTCGATCACAAGAACGCCAACTCGGATCGAGGCGTCGCGCACCCCGTGCACTCGCCGTGCCAGAGCCTGGATCCTGGCCAGAAGCTCGGCAAACGCGAACGGCTTCACGAGATAGTCGTCGGCCCCGCCGGCCAGCCCGCGCACGCGATCCTCGACAGCATCCATGGCTGTCAGGATCAGAATCCCCGCAGCGATGCGCTTGTCCCGAAGCCTGCGGAGCACGGACATCCCGTCGAGCTCTGGAAGCATGAGATCGAGCACGATCACGTCGTATTGCGTCGTCTGGCCATGAATCACGGCCTGGCGACCGTCGCCAACCACATCCACAGCATAACCGTGCTCGCGAAGGCCTTGGGAAACAGACCTCTGGAGACTGACCGAGTCCTCTGCGAGCAGCACGCGCATGCCGGATCGTTGGCGCTCGGCGGGCTGCGGTGGGCCCGTCCGCTCCAATCGTGCCAGTGAGTCGCGGGACCAGGTCATCGGATACGAGCGGTCCACCATGCTCTTCAAGCCGTCCCCGCACGCGGACCGCTCGGGCATCCCGCCGAAACCGGATTTCGAACAGGCTCTACCATTGCTCATGACCACCAGCGCCGCGCCCGCATCCGTTCCCCCCGAACCGTGTGTGATCGTCATCTTCGGCGCCAGCGGCGACCTCACCCACCGCAAGCTCATCCCCTCGCTCTATGACCTGTTCCGCCAGAACGCGCTCCCCGAACGCACCGTGATCGTGGGCGTCTCGCGCACACCCATGTCCGACGACGCCTTCCGCGAGAGCCTGCTGCCCTCGGCACAGAAGTTCTCCGCGGCGTTCGATCCCGCGGCATGGAAGAAGTTCGCGCAGTCCGTGCACTACCAGCCCGGCGATGCCGCGCAGATGACCGCGGGCGACGCGATCACCTCGCGATTCCAGGCGCTCGCGAAGGACGCTCGCATCGTCAAGGCGGGCGGGAGCGGCACGCCGAACATCCTGTTCTACCTGTCGGTGTCGCCCTCGCTGTACGAGCCGATCATCGGCGCGATCGGGAACGCCGGGCTCGTCGCAGAAGGAAAACGCTGGTGCGCGATCAATCCGCAGGAATGCCCGTGGCAGCGGATCATCGTCGAGAAACCCTTCGGGTGGAACCTCGAGTCCGCGATGTCGCTCAACCGCGCGCTGGGGCGCGTGTTCGAGGAGGACGCGATCTTCCGCATCGACCACTACCTCGGCAAGGAGGTCGTGCAGAACATCGCCGTCATGCGGTTCTCCAACTCGATCTTCGAGCCGCTCTGGAACCGCACGCACGTGGACCACGTGCAGGTGACGGCCGCCGAGACCGTCGGCGTCGGCTCGCGCGCGGCGAACTACTACGACTCGGGCGCGGGCGGGGCGCTGCGCGACATGGTGCAGTCGCACCTGCTGCAGGTCCTCGCGCTGGTGGCCATGGAGCCGCCGAGCGGGTTCAACGCCGCGGCGATCATGCGGGAGAAGATCAAGCTGTTCAACTCGGCGGCGACGATCGGCGTCGAGCAGGCGCCCGGGGCGGCCGTGTTCGGCCGATACGACGCCGACCCGAAGACCGGCGATCCGGCGTACATCCGCGAGAAGGGCGTGGACGCCGGCAACAACACCGAGACCTACGCGGCGATCCGGCTTGGCTTCGACAACTGGCGATGGAACGGTGTGCCGTTCTATCTGCGATCCGGAAAGAAAATGGCCTCGAAGCTCACCGAGGTCGTCGTGGTCTTCAAGCGTCCGCCCACCCACGTCTTCCGCCACCTGGACCTGAAACCCGACTCGCGCCCGGCCAATCGCATCGTCATCAACATCGCCCCGAGCGAGGGGATTTCCCTTCGCATCGACGGCAAAGTCCCGGGCGGTGCTCTGGGGTCCAATGGCGCGGGCTTCAAGATCGCCTCCGCCAAGCTCGACATGGACTACCAGCAGGCCTTCGGCGGCGAGCCGATCGAGGCCTACGGGCCGCTGATCCTCGACGCGATCCGCGGCGACCGCACGCTCTACAAGCATCGCGACGAGGTCGAGTCGTCCTGGCGGATCTGCCAGCCCTTCCTCGACAGTCGGCCACTGAGAGCCAAAATCCAGACATACTCCCCCGGTTCATGGGGTCCAGACGCGGCCGATGCGATGTTGGCCCAAGAAGGCCGGCAATGGCACAACCCGCCTCCAAACGAGGTCCGATAACGGGCAGACCCTGAGCTGGGTCGATCACCCAACATCTTGCCGCGGGAGTTTCGTCAATCTTGGGTGATCGGAGCATGCGTCGCTTGCACCGCGTATGGAAGACAGGCAAACTTGCCGCGGTCCGTTCGTGACCGCCGTTCCTGGGAGGGGTTTGGGTACCGGGCGTCCCTGTCTTGGGCCTGAGGAGATCCTGCATGCGTCGCACCTGCAACCGATCGATGTTGGCCGGCCGCGCCCTGCTCGCTTCCGCCGCGGTGCTGGGGGGCGGGTTGCTCACGGCGGTGGCGCAGGCCGATGAGGCGGGCAAGCAGACGCCGGTGCAGGCGACGCTCGCGGGGACGCAGCGGATCGTGTGGAAGCCGCACGCCGGCACGACCTCGGGCGTCTTCACGGCGCGGGGCCCCGGATGCTCGCAGATCACGGCGTCGGTCGCGAACCAGTACAACAACATCGACGTCGGGAGCGAGATCACGCTCCAGGCGGGCATGGTGGAGGGCGAGGGATTCGGCAGCACGTACATCGTGGCCGATCCCGTGTCGGCGACCACGACGGTGAACGAGGCGTTCCCGATCGAGGTGAACCTGATCGAGTTCATCGCGGGCACGGCGGCGACGCTCAGCGGGAGCGACGGCTCGAACGTGATCATGGGGTACTCGATCGATGTGTGGGACGGCGAGCCGAACGTGGGAACGTCGGCGGTCGTCTTCTCGGTGCAGTCGGATCCCGATCCAAGCTCGACCGGGCTCCCGCCGGACGTGTCGCTGCAGCGGGTGCCGAACGCTTCGGCGTGCAACGAGTTCAACGTGCTGCTGGGCGGGGCGCCGGCCTCGATCGCGCGCGTGCAGTTTTCGGTGGACCAGACGGCCGACCCGACGGACCGGATCTTCGTTCCGGGGAACGCGACGGACGGCTCGGGGAACAAGCTCAACACGTTCACGGTCGTCGTGAAGATCACTCGCCACAACGTTCCCGGGGCCACGATGTGCGACAGCGTGGACCTGTGCAACAACGCGTTTCTCGCGACCGAGGGCAGCAGCGTCAACGGCTCGTCCAACGGTTCGGCGCCGACCTATCCGACGCGCAACTGGCTGTACGCGGCGAGCTGCGGCTCGGGAACGGCGCCGGCGGGATTCACCCGATTCTCCAACCTCAGCTCGCTGTATCGCCCCACCCACGACGTGCTGCAGCAGGTGACGTACACGCCGGCGTTCTGCGCCGGCGCGACGGTCGGCGCCTGCTGCGCCGCCTCGGGCGCCTGCAGCAGCACGACGCAGCAGGCGTGCACCTCGACCTCCGGGAGCTCGTACATCGGCGACAACACCACGTGCGGAACGGGCACCTGCCCGACCGGCGCGTGCTGCAACACCACGACGGGCGGCTGCTCGGCGACGACGGCTGTCGGCTGCACCGGCGGGCAGGCGTACTCGGGCGATGGAACGGCCTGCAACCCGAATCCGTGCTCGCAGCCGACCGGCGCGTGCTGCACCAATGGCGCGTGCACGTTCGGAACGGCCGCCGCGTGCGGGTTGGGAACGTATCAGGGCAACGGAACCTCCTGCGGCTCGGTGAACTGCCCGCAGCCGACCGGCGCGTGCTGCTTCGGGACGGCCTGCCTCACGGCCTCCGGGAGCGACTGCTCGAACGCGGGCGGGCAATACCAGGGCAACAGCGTGGCGTGCGTGAGCGGCGCGTGCCCCACCGGCGCCTGCTGCATCGTGAACACCGGGGCGTGCTCGACGGCGACGCCGTCGGCGTGTGCCGCGCAGGGCGGCGCGTATCGTGGCAACGGCGTGGCGTGCAACACGACCTCGTGTGCCCCGCCCACGGGCGCCTGCTGCGCGGCCAACGGCTTCTGCCTCTCGAACCAGACGCAGAGCGATTGCCAGAACGCGGGCCTGGCATGGCAGGGCGGCGGCGTGGCCTGCTCGCCGAACCCGTGCGCTCCGCCGGCGGGCGTCTGCTGCCGCGGCACGGTGTGCACGACGGGCGTCACGCAGGCGAACTGCGTCTCGCCCGGCGGCACGGTGGGCGCGGCCTTCTCGTCGCAGGCCTCGTGCAACGCCTCGGGCAACAGCGTCAGCCCGTGCTGCTACGCGGACTTCAACAAGTCCGGTGGTTTGTCGGTCGGGGACATCTTCGACTACCTGAACGCCTGGTTCACGGGAAGCCCGTTCTGCAAGGTCGCGGGAGACGGCGTCGCCTCGCCCTCGGTGCAGGACATCTTCAACTTTCTGGGCATCTGGTTCGCCGGCGGCTGCTGAGCCCTTCCCCCGCCGCCGCTGATATCCTCGTTCGATGCCCGACGATGCGCCCGTGCCAGAGTTCTACGGCCTTGCGCCCAAGCCGAGCGCGCCGAGGCTTCCCGGCACCGTGGTGCTGCGCGAGGATGTGGACCATCTGCTGGATGCGATGGCGGCGGATCTGCTGATCCAGGCCCACAACTGCGTGCGGACCTTCGGGGACTTTCAGCTCGCGCTCTCGGGCGGCTCGACGCCGGTGGCGCTGTACCAGCGGTTGATGATCGATCCGAACCTGCGCGAGCTGCCGTGGGGGCGGACGCACCTGTGGATCGTGGATGAGCGGCGCGTGCCGTTCGACGATGAGCGATCGAACTTCAAGATGATCAGCGAGATCATCGGCGATCACTCGGGGATTCCGCCCGAGCAGGTGCATCCGATCTTCGCGATGGCGGAGGATGCGGATGCACGGTACGAGCAGGCGCTGCGCGAGGTGCTGGGTTGGCGCGAGAAGGGGCACGACCGGCTGGACTACATCCTGCTGGGGATGGGCGGGGATGGGCACACGGCCTCGCTGTTCCCGCACTCGCCGGCGCTGATGGAGTCTCTGGCGGCGGGTGCGGCGCGCGAGGGCGAGCCAGCGCGCTTTCCGCTCGTTCGGATCAACGCGGGGCCGACGGTGACGCCGCCGGATCGCGTGACGATGATGCTCCCGCTGATCAACGCCTCGAGGTTCATCGCGGTCATGGTGACGGGCAAGGGCAAGCGGCCCATGGTGAGCACGGTGGCGAGCCGGGCGGGCGACCCCGGCGCACCGGCGGACCTGCCGATCCTCGGCGTGCGGCCCGTGGGGGGCGAGTTGCGGTGGTACCTCGACTACGCGGCGTGTCCGGAGGGAGAAACGGAGAAGGAGAGCAAGGCGTAGCGGCGTGGAGGCCTTCCCTTCACGCCTTTACGCCTGCACCCCTTGGCTCTACTCTCTCCCCCATGCACTTCGACCTGGTTGATCGCGTGCTGGAGATCTCGCCCGAGCGGATCGTGACCATCAAGCAGGTCACGGCCGCGGAGGAGTACTTGCAGGACCACTTTCCCGAGTTTCCGGTGCTGCCCGGCGTGCTCATGGTCGAATCGCTCGTGCAGGCGGGGCGGCGGCTGATCGAGTCGCGGCCGGGGGCCGATGGGCCGCGGCGGCTGGTGCTGGGCAGCGTGCGGGCGCTGAAGTACGGGTCGTTCGTGCGCCCGGGGGAGACGCTCCGGGTCGAGGTCTCGATCCACAAGGCGAACGAGGATGGAACGTTCGACATGAAGGGGGAGGGAACGGTGTCGCGGGATAGGGCGGAACCGGCGACGGCGGTGTCGGGCCGATTCGTGCTGCGACCTATGCGGGTGGAGTGAGCCCGCTTGGCGTGGCGCAGCGCAAAGCGGCCGCGCCACGGCACCCTTTTCGCCCGTAGGCCCCTACACTCGCCCCCTATGACCCACGACGAGATCTTCGAGAAAGTAAAGGGCGTGCTGGTGGAATCCCTGGGGGTGGATGACGACGAGGTGACGCCCGAGGCCTCGCTGTTCGGCGACCTTGGCGCCGAGTCGATCGACATCCTGGACATCTCCTTCCAGCTCGAGCAGGCGTTCGGGTTCAAGATCGCCCAGGGCGAGCTGATCCCGGAGAGCGTGCTGCGCGATCCGAAGTATGTCGTCGAGGGGAAGGTCACGCCCGACGGCGTTCGCGAGCTCAAGTCGCTCATGCCGTGGGTGGACTTCTCGAACTGGGAGAAGGACCCCCAGGTTCGCAAGGTGACGCACGCATTCACGGTCGAGACGCTCGTGAAGTTCGTCTCGCAGAAGCTCGCCAAGCAGCCGGTCTGAGCACGCCATGCGCTGGATGTGGATCGATCGTGTGGTGGAGCTGCGGCCGCGGGAGCGGCTGGTGGCGATCAAGAACGTCTCGCTCGCCGAGGAGCATCTGCACGACCACTTCGCGGCGGATCCTGCGCGCGGGCTGGCCGCGACGCCCGTCATGCCCGCGAGCCTGATCCTCGAGGGGATGGCGCAGACGGCGGGGATCCTCGTCGGCCACGCCGAGGCGTTCCGCGAAAAGGTCATTCTCGCGAAGATCAATCGCGCCGAGCTGTCGCGCGACGCGACGCCGGGGTGCACGCTGCGGTACACGGCCACCATCGAGCGCATGGATGCCATCGGCGCGAGCACCAAGGGCGTCGTCGAGTTGATGGACCACGCCAAGCCCGAGCGAGGCTACACGCAGATCGGAACGATCGATCTGATGTTCAGCCACCTGGACAACAACCAGGGCGGCGCGGCCGGGTTTCCGGAGCACAACTTCGTGTTCGGGGAGGGGTTCAAGACACTTCTGCGGACCAGCGGCGTGGCCATTCCCGAGTAGAACGCCGCGCTGTGGGTGGGCTACTCCACCCTGTGCAGCACGATCTGCGCCGCCGCCACCACGACGGGAATGGCGGAAATCGCCACGGCCCACGACGCGATTTTCTCGCCCAGCGACGGGCGCTTGCGGCCCACGTGCTCGCAGATGTAGACCACGAGCACCACCGTCGCGAACTTCAGCCCGATGAGCCCCCAGAAGCCGAGATGCCGGATCGCCGTGTCGGCGATGGTGTTCACCTCGATGGCGCCGAAGTGGTGCATGACGGTGTTGGTCATGATCAGGTCGAGCGACGAGACGAGGATGTACCACGCGTAGTGGTTCGGATACAGCACGTGCCTGTGCAGGTGCGAGGGCGACTCGGACGAGGGTGGATCGGGGGCCTCGGGCATGTGCCCATGCTACCACGGACGATCAACCGCCGGCGCGCCTCTCGCGCTCGGCGAGCTCGTCGCGGGCGATGCGCTCGAAGAGCCGGAGGGGGGCGGGCGCGCCCGTCCACGCCGTGAACTGCATCCCCGCCTGACGGATGAACATGTCGAGCCCGTCGACGGCCTTGAGCCCGGCGAGCGCGGCCTGCGCGAGCAGCGGCGTTTCCAGCGGGGCGTAGACGGTGTCCATGACGACCGCCGCGGGATTGGACTTGCGCACCAGGTCGATGGCCACCGGCGAGTCCTTCGGCGCTGGGCCGCCGGCCATCCCGACGGGCGTGCAGTTGACGACTGCGTCCTGCCGGGTCTGGAAGGCCTCCTCGAGCGTGGCCGCGTTGATGCTCGCGCCCGCGACGAGCGCCTCGGCCTTCTTCAACTGCAGAACGGTCTCCCGGGCGGCCTCCGGGCGCCGGGCGCAGAGGGTCACCTCGGCGCCGACGGCGAGCAGCGCGGCGGCGATCGCGCGCGCGACGCCCCCCGCGCCGATGAGCACGACGTCCTTGCCGAGCATGGGCCCGGCCAGGCCCGCGGCAAGGGCCTCGACGGCTGCGGGGCCGTCGGTGTTCAGAACGGCGCATCGCCGGGCGTTGCCGAGCGGGTCGCGGGAAACGACGAGCGTGTTGGCAGCGCCGCAGATCTTCGAGAGCGGATCGATCGTCCACTCGAGCTCATCGCCCTCGGCGATGCGCTCGCGCGCGAAGCGGAGCAGGTGCTGCTTGTGCGGGATGGTGACCGAGCAGCCGGAGAAATCCAGTCGCGGGTGGTCGATCAGCGCGCTCAGCGTGGCCTTGAAGTGCTCGTACTCGGGCGGCACCGGAAGCGGCAGGTAGACGCCGTCGTGCGCTGGCGCGCCCTGCTTCGCGGGAGGCGCCGGCGCCGCGGGAACCGGGCCCGCGGCGGTCCAGTCGTCGGGCTCGAGGGCGTCGAAGCCCGCGTTGTGCACCAGCGGCGAGAGCGAGTGCTCCACGGGCCAGCCGATGAGGCCGTACACACGGGTCCTGGGCGTGATCGTCTCGGTGCGGTACAGATCGCGCAGCTCGCGCACCGTGGGCTGGCCCGGGGCGGTCGTGCTCTGCGGCCGGAGCGTGGCGAACGTCAGGAACCCGCCGAACTTCGGGGCGAGCACGCGTGACATCAGGCCGAACCGATCCATCGCGAGGGCGATCGTCGGCTTGCCCGTGGCGTTCTCGGCGAGCAGGTCGAAGAGCTCGAGGTTGTCGCGGATGGAGCGCGCCGTGATCGCGACCTTCACGATGCTCGCCGCGGGCTCGGCCTGCATGCGGGCGATGCGGCGGAGCAGATCGGCGGGCCGGCCGGCGTGGTCGTGCATCGAGAGGATCAGTCCCGGACGCGTGTCGCGGCGCTGGGCCGGATAGTCGATCGCCAGATGCACCTTCTGCTGGAGATTCGCCGAGCGCGAATAGGCCGCATATTCGATGTCGAGATAGCGCGGCGGGTGCTCCTTGGGGGCCGCGGCGTGGGTCGGGTCGGTGGTTGGCGAGGCGGTGCCCAGCCGCTCGTAGAGGGCGACCCGGGCCATGTCGTCGCCGTCGTAGTGGCCGCCCTCCGCGGCGGCGCGGCAGGTCACGATGCAGGGAAGCCGCGAACCCGCGACGAGGCGCAGAATCGTGTTGACCTCGTGCTCGTCGAGGTGGCCCGCGGCATCGCGCGTGCCGGAGAAGATCTCATCGATGCGGAACTCGACGAGGTCGGCGCCGGCATCCCACGCGGCGAGGGCGTCGGCGAGCGCGGTCGGCTCGTCCTGGACGAGAATGGGGACACAGAGCAGCGTGGACACGCGCAAGGATACGAAGGCCGCGGCGGGCTTTTCGGGCTCACGGACGATTCACGTGCGGTGAATCCGGGATCAGGTCGTCTTCTTCTGGATGCCCTTGAACCAGTCCTCGCCCCACTTGCCGATCACGGGAAGAGGCTTGCACATCCCGTTGTTGGCATTCAGGACGCCGATGACGTTGAAGATGATGTTCGTGATCCAGACCGCCGCGAGAATCACCGCGCCAACGCATATGAAGATCGTTGGGCCCCCCACCAGCGAACCCACCGCCAGCGCGATCCACATGATCAGGCACTGCTTGGCGTGGTAGAGGGAATAGGCATTGTCCCTCGTGATGAGCGGGATGATCCAGAACGGAAACCCGACAAAGTTCAGGGCGTAGCACAGAATCGCGAACATCTTCCCGTCCGCCACCTCGCCCGCGGACATCTGCGGGCCGGGCTGCCCCGGTGGTGGCGGAGGCGGCGCGGCGGCGGGCTCGGGAGTCGAGGCCGCGGAGGAAGTGGGTTCGGTCGAGTCGGCCATGGCAAGGCTCCTTGGGTGCGCCATCATCGGCTTGCGGAGCGTGGATGCGTCGAAAACGCCCGCTTTGGGGTGTTGGTTGGCCGGGGCCTTCATCGCGGGGTGTGCGGACGCCGATATCCCGTCCGCCATGCCCGCCGCAACCGCTCCTGCCCAATCGATGTCGAGCCCCGCTCCACCGTCCGACTTGCTGTTGGCGGCGATCGAACGCGCCCGGGCC
>DASZWV010000302.1:0-5781 GCA_035546115.1 Phycisphaerales bacterium | reverse complement strand
TCCTTCAGGCCGCGGAGGATGGCGATGGTCTCCTCAACGCCGGGCTGATCGACGTAGACGGGCTGGAAGCGGCGCTCGAAGGCGGGGTCCTTCTCGATGTGCTTGCGGTACTCGTCGAGGGTGGTGGCGCCGATGCAGCGGAGCTCGCCGCGGGAGAGGGCGGGCTTGAGGAGGTTGCCGGCGCTGACGGCGCCCTCGGCGGCGCCCGCGCCGACGATGGTGTGGAGCTCGTCGATGAAGAGGGTGATCTGGCCCTTGGAGGCCTGGACCTCGCGGAGGACGGCCTTGAGGCGCTCCTCGAACTCGCCGCGGAACTTGGCGCCGGCGAGCAGGGCGCCGACGTCGAGGGCGACGAGGCGCTGGTCCTTCATGGAGTCGGGGACATCGCCGGAGACGATGCGCTGGGCGATGCCCTCGGCGATGGCGGTCTTGCCGACGCCGGGCTCGCCGATGAGCACGGGGTTGTTCTTGGTGCGGCGCGAGAGGACCTGGATGCAGCGGCGGATCTCCTCGTCGCGCCCGATGACCGGGTCGAGCTTGCCGTCGCGGGCCTTCTGAGTGAGGTCGATGGAGTATTTCTTGAGGGCCTCGTACTGGCCCTCGGCCTCGGGGGTGTTCACGTTGGTCACGCCGCTTGCCTCCCGGATGGACTTGATGGCTTGCTCGAGCTTCTTGCGATCGACGCCGCCGACGGTGGTGAGCGCATCCTTGGCGTTGCCGACCTCGGCGAGGGCGATGAGGAGGTGCTCGGCGGACACGTACTCGTCGTTGAGACGCTTGCTCTCTTGTTCCGCCTTGGTGAGCAGCTCCGCGACGGCGCGGCCTGCGCCGCCGGGTTGGCCTGCCGAGCCACCCACCTTCGGCAGGCGTTCGAGCTCGGACTGCACGACGCCGGCGAGGCGAGCGGGGATCGCGGGGCCGGTGGCCTTTTCGAGGATGGACCAGGCGGCGCTGCCCTTTTCCTTCAGCAGCGCGCCGAGGATGTGCAGGCCGGTGATCTCGGGATTGGAGCGAGCCATGGCATCGCTCTGGGCGTCGCCGAGGGCTTGCTGGGCGAGGGTTGTGAGGCGGTCCATTCGCATTTGGTTTGCTCCGGGCTGAAGGCTCGCTCTGCACGAAATACGAACCCTGCGGGCGCGCGGATCAGCCTGCGAATGACGAGTGCAAGCGGCGCGCCAGTCGGGGATTCGTGAATAACCGGCGAATTGGTTGTCATTGGGCTGCCGAAGTGGCAGATGAGGTCGGTGTGCTCTTGGGTCGCTTGCGTGATCGACCACGCATCGTTCGGCGCGCGGCCCGTTCGGCCCAATCGTCGAACTTCACCGTGAACAGAAGGACGAGCGGGAGGAGGAGCCCCGTGCCGACATATGCCAACAGCGGGGTCTGCTTGCCCGTCCCTCCAAGCCAGAGGAGGAGGCCTGCCCCCGCGATCCCGCCAAGCTGGCACCAGATCGCGCATCGGATGATCAGACTTCGAAGTTGCTGCTTCTCCGTCGGTTCGCCGCCGACGCGCTCCATCCAGTCCCGAAGAACGAATGCCGCGCGCCGGGCCATGAATCGCAGGCGCAGACCATTCACGCTCTCGACAAGGAATGGTCCCGTTTGGCTGCGTCGAACTCGCCGCACTTCGGTCCAACGAACGAACTCTCGTTGCCCGTTGACCATCTCTGCTTCGAGGCCATCGCCGAATACTCGTACCGACGCGACGTTGGTCGTCGCTCTTCGATGCACCAAGAGCGCCGCGAGTCCCGGATACAGCGCAAAGAACAACAGCGATCCTCTGTGGAATCCGTTTCGTGCCAACGCGGCGGCCGCCGGCGAACCGGGCGGCAGGGATAGCGACCAGATCCCCGCGCCGACGAGCGCCAACATTGCGGCGATCACCACGCGGTACAACCACACGATCCCTTTACGCTCACGGTCCGTTTCGCGAATGTCGTACGAGCCTTCGGCGATCATCGCCCGCTCGGCGCGCTTCGCGGCCCAACGCACGGCCCGCCTCTGCGAATATGGCACAGTCCACGTGACTCGATTCCACTTGGTGCCCGCCGGATTGCCGTCGTGATCCAGAATGGTCGCCGCGAGAGCGTGATTCCCGGACATGAACTGGATTCGTGTCCACGGCACGATCGTGCCAACGAGCGCGGGCTGGTTCTTGCGATGTTCGAGGTAGCGCAGCCCTCGCAGCGTTGGCATGAACCGCTGACCGGTGGATGCTCGGCGTTCCGGCCCGCTCATGGGGTGATCGTATTCGTTTTGGGACGAGATCAGGCCTGCACATCGACCGATGCGCCGAGGCCGTCGGGGCTGGGGCCGGTTGGGGCGGTCTGGGCGGCGGCTTGCAGGAGCTCGATGGCGGCGTTGCCGGCCTGCTTCTGGGCGTCGAGGATCTTCTTCGCGGCGGCGTAGGCGACCTGGGTGCCGAGGGCCTGCTGCTGGGCGTCGAGGAGGGTGGAGGCGATGTCCATGGGGCGGGTATCGGTGTTCGATTCGAGGGGCATGACCGGATAACCAGTTTGGTGACCGAGAATCGGGGCGATCTTCTCCTGTTCCAGATTGTGATCGTCTGGGCTCGTGATGTGCCGACGGACTTTCCTGTCGCCCGAAGGGCGGGCGGTCGTTGCCGGAGGCGCGGCGAGGCTCTGCGAGCAAGCCTCCGGCATGCGCGACTTTCTTTCCCGCCCGGAGGGCGGACGAGCACCTTCGCTCACTCGAACGCTGCCTCATCGGGCCCTTCGTATCCAGTCTGGCGGAGCATCTGAAGGTACTCCTCCACGAAGGATCGTGACCTGTGATGCTCCTTCTGTGACCGGATGTACTGCTCGATGGCGTCGACGCTGGGCTTGCTCACGGTGAACCCGCCGTATCCCTCCTGCCAGTTGAACTCGCCGAGGTGGCGGAAGGTCTGGTGGATCCACTTCGAGGAGCGCGACTTGAGATTGGAAAGCAGGTCGGAGATTGCGATCTTGCTCGGGAAGCGCAGCAGAATGTGCACGTGCTCTGCCATACCGTTGATGGCGATGGGTGTGCAGTGCATGTCCTTGGCGATGCCGCCGAGGAAGGGGTGCAACCGCTCTTCGAGTTCCGGCGAGATCCAGGGCGTGCGGTGCTTGGTGCCGTAGACGGTGTGGTAGTAGTTCTGTGTCCAGGAGCTCATGGTTCCAGACTACTCGAATGGCGATGGCGGGCACAAGGGCATTCGTCGCCCGCCCTCCGGGCGGGGAGACAAAGGAAGAACCAGAGAGAGGGAATGGCCCGACCGGAGGCTTGCTCGCAGAGCCTCGCCGCGCCTCCGGCAACGGTCATGCGCCCTTCGGGCGGCGAGGCAATGCCAAGGAAAGGAAAGGGAGCATCGCCGGAGGCTTGCTCGCAGGGCCTCGCTGCGCCTTCGGCAACGGGTCGTGCGCCCTTTGGGCGGCGAGGCAAGACCAGGGAGCACAAAACCGGCTCTGACGTTTCGCCGCATCTTTGCGGTCCCCGCGCGCATCACTGGCGGGCGAGCCGCCAGTGCCACCCTGGGTGTATTCACGGCCTTGCCTGGGTGCTCGGACGCCCGACTTGCTGGATCGCCAGTTCGATCGCCGCGGCCATGGAGGCGGCGCTGGCGATGCCCTTGCCGGCGATGTCGAAGGCCGTGCCGTGGGCGGGGCTGGTGCGGACGGCGGGAATGCCGACGGTCATGTTCACTGCGAGTTCGCCGTCGATGAGCTTGACGGGGATGAGGCCCTGGTCGTGGTACATGGCGACGACGCAGTCGTACCGGCCGTTGCCGATGGGCGGGGCCGCGGCCTGCTTGAACAGCGTGTCTGCGGGGAACGGGCCGCGGGCGTCGATGCCGCTGGCGCGCGCGGCGGCGACGGCGGGGGCGATGATGCTCTGGTCTTCATCGCCGAGAAGGCCGCCCTCGCCGGCGTGGGGATTGAGGCCGCAGACGGCGATGCGGGGGGCAAGTGCTGAGTGCCGGGTGCCGAGTGCCGAGGAGGAAGAGCCGAGATCGGGGAGACCTTGCACGCCGCCACCGGCGGGCGAGCCGCCAGAGCCACCCGTCGCGGGGAGGGACAGGCACGCTTGGTGGGCGAGCCGGATGGTCTCGAGGATGCGCTCGATCGTGAGGAGCGAGGCGATGCGCATGAGCGGGATGTGGATGGTGACGAGGATGACGCGCAGGTGCGGGCCGACGAAGAGCATGCCGGTGTGCCGGGCGTTGAAGCGCTCGGCGAGGAGCTCGGTGTGGCCGGGGTACTTCGTATGGCCGGCGAGATTCCAACTGGTCTTGGAGATGGGCGCGGTGACGATGGCGTCGGCGTGGCCACGCTGCGCATCGTCGATGGCGGATTCGACCCAGCGGAAGCTGGCTTCGCCGCCGGCGCGCGTTGGGCCTGGAGCACTGGTCTGCAAAGCCAGACCAGTGCCACCCGAGTCGTCGATGAGGACCACCTCGCCCGGCGCGGGGCGATCGTTGCCGAGGCGCCAGAAGACGCCGATGCCGTCCTGGTGGGCCGCGGCGCGCAGGACATCACGCGAGCCATGGATCCGATAACCGGCGGACTCACGCAACCGGCGATTGGCGAGGGCCTTACATATGATCTCGGGCCCGATGCCCAGGGGATCGCCCATGGAGATCGCGACGACCGGACGGTCATTGGTGTCCGGGGCGTCATGGGGGATTGGGTGTTCGGATGGTGCGGCCACGCACCCAGTTTAGGAAGTCGCGTCGCACGATCACTCGGACGATGAACCGATGATCGTCACTTTGCAGACCTTGGAGATTCGCCACATGCCAACCACCCCCGCCGGCCGGCGCCTGCTCGGAAAGTCGATCGCTCTTCTGGCCCTGACGGCGCTGCTCGCGTACGGATGCGAGCGGGGCAAGGAGCAGGCCTCGGAGAAGCCCGCGCCGACGCCCGCACCGGCCAAGGCCTCCGAGCCGTCCGCCGCGAAGACGGAGCCGAAGCCGGCGCCGAGCGTCGATGCGCCGAAGACCGAGCCCGCGCCGAAGACGACGGATGCGGGCAAGGCGGACGAGAAGAAGCCGGACGAGAACGCGGATCCGAACGCCAAGCCGAAGCCCAAGCCGATCCCGCACACGGAGCTTGCGCCGGACGCGAAGCCGATGAACGAGTTCGTCGCGCCGCCCGGGGGCGTGATCGTGCAGGAGTTCAAGACGGGCGAGGGGTTCCCGGTGCTTCCCAAGGCGAAGGTGACGGTGCACTTCGTGATGTATCTGAAGGATGGGTGGAAGAAGCTGGAGTCGACGTACGACAACGGGGAGCCGCTGACGGCGCTGCTCAACGAGTTCGTGTTCGGCATGGGGGATGGGATGATCGGGATGAAGGCGGGCGGGATGCGGCGGATCATCGTGCCGCCGTCGCGCGGGTTCGGCGAGGAGGGGCGCAAGGGGATCAACGGCGGGCCGGACATCCCGCCCAACGCGACGCTGGTGTTTGATGTGGACCTGGTCTCGATCCAGCAGACGGTGCTGAACCCGGCGCCGAAGCCGAAGCCGGCGTCGGATGGGCAGCCGGACATGAACAAGTGATCGGGAGCGCCGGCGGCGCGAGCGTCAGGGGCTCGCGGGCTGTGCCGCGAACGAGCGGATGTGGTCGGCGATGCGCCGGGCGAGGGCGTCGTCCTGGCGGATGGCGACGCCGTACTGGCCCATGCCGCGCTCGCTGAGCTGCGGGTCGGTGGTGCGGGTGCTCTCGAGGATGCCCTGCGTGTTGAGGCGCCAGCCGGGCGTGTGGATGCGGTAGAGCGCGACGGAGACCTGGGCCTGGATGG
>DASZWV010000301.1:0-18722 GCA_035546115.1 Phycisphaerales bacterium | reverse complement strand
GAGGTACCAGCCGTCGCGGGCCGCGGACACGCGGCGCGTGGTCGTCCGCCACGACGATTCGCGGCGCTGCCCGCCCTTCGCGTGCGAGACGATCCTGGGCTGGAAGATCTGGCGGCGGCACTTCGGCGGGATGCTCGTGCTCAATGCCGAGCAGGGCGTGGCGCTGGAGGCGGCGTGGGCGGGGGCGAAGGTGGGGTGAGCCCGAGACGGGCTACGGGCAGCCCGCGAACCACGCGTTGAGCATGGCGAAGATGTCGGCGACGGCAAGGTCGCCGCTGCCGTCGAAATCAGCGGGGCAGGCCTTGCAGGTGGTGGGGGAGCAGGCCGCACCGAAGCCGTCGAAGCGCAGGCCCTGCGAGGTGCAATCCAGTTGACCGCGGACGGTGCAGTCGCCGGTCCATCGGTTGCAGCAGGCGCCGGTGGTGACGGCGCTGAGGATGAGCGTGCCCGTGCCGGAGTTGTTCGCATATCCGCCGACGCGGATGAGGTAGGGCGTGCCGGCCGCGGCGGTGAATGTGAGCAGGGATTGCAGGCCGTCGCCGCCGCACGCCGAGTTGTCGTCGTTGCACGCGATCTGGGTCTCCGCATCGCAGGGGCCGACGTACGCCGCGAGAGCGGTATCGAAGCTCGCGCCGCAGGTGCTGGCCGTGACGACGCCGGAGAGGCCGGGAACGTACCGGTACCAGAGGTCCTGCCCTATCCCGTTGGCATCGACCGAGAAGCCGCAGTTCATCGTGGCCGGGCCGTCGGTGGTGGCGCCGATATTGTTGAAGGCGGTTGCCCCCAGGCCGATGGGGGTGGCGAGCTGGCAGGTGTCGTTGGTGGCGGGCGCGGCGGTGATACGGAACTCCCAGGTGTACGAGATGGATCCGCTCGCGTTGATATCGACGGCGTTCTCAAGCCCGAGGCCGTAGGTGCCGGCCGCGAGCACGCCGTTGCCCGTCGTGATCATGTTGGGGCCGGTGCCGTTGCCGCCAAAGGTCCACCAGTTCTGGAGGGCGCCATCGAACGACTTGGTCCGCGTGAACACGTCGCCCACGTTCGTGTAGTTCGTGATGACGACCACGACGCTTGTCACCACCAGGCCCGCGGGCACGGTGAACGAGGCGCTGTCGGAGTCATCGTCCGAGGGAAAACCGTTCGAGTACGTCGTGGAGATCGTCCCGTGGATCGTGTTCAGGCCCAGAGAGACGGTTCCGACCGGCGTCGGGAAGTTCAGGTTGCCGCTGAGGTCCGGCGGCTCGGTGTAGTTCACCTGGGCGCTGGCGACGGGGGCGGCTGCGGTGATGCAGGCCAGAGCACAGGCGGCGGCGAAGAGAGCGTGGTGGCGGGGGGGGCGGTGGGTGCTGGGATGGCGGGGGGATGGGGACATGGCGGGCTCCTTGCGCCCAGCCTACCGCAAGGGGGGCGTCGCCGCATCACCAAACTGTAAAATGGCCAAATTGCCAAATGAAAACAGCCCGGTCGAACGGACCCGGGGCTGCCTCTGCCTGGATTGGGGGTTGCTCTTTGCGCTTTGCCCTATCTTCACGCCGCGATCTTCATCGGCTCGGCGTGCGGGATGCTGGCGATCGTCGCGATGCTCATGCCGCCGCCCTGCACGGACCCGAACTGCACGGAGAACACGTTGCTCTGCGGCCCGACGACCCCGCCCGGGCGGGTCGGCTGGACGATGTACTGCACCATGTCCACGCCGACGGGGAGCGTCATGTCGGTGAACGACTTGTTGCTGCCCTCGGTGGAGACGATCGTGTACGGCCCCTCGGTGGTGTTCACGCGCCGGAGCACGCGGTACTGCACGCCCGTCGCGCCCTGGGGCTGGGAGACCTTCCACTTGATGGTGAGCGAGCCGTCGGGGTTGACGCTCGCGCCGAACTTGTCGGGGGCCACGGGGAGCGGGGGCGTGCCGGGCGGGTTGCCGGGGCTGACGCCGCCAAGGGCGTAGACGTTCGGGTTGTGCGTGCTCTCGGCGTAGTTCTTGATGATGTCGATGTAGACCGACGACAGGCCGCGGGCGGCATCGACGGCGCTCTGGAGCTGCATGGTCGCCTCCTTGGAGGCCATGCGGGCCATCTCGGCGGTGTCGTTGGCCTTGGTCAGGTTGGTGACGACCGTGGCATAGGCCGTGGCCTGCGCGGGGGTGAGGTTGATCTGGGTGGCGTTGCTCGTCCACTGCGAGCTGTGGGCGACGCACCAGTTGATGAGATCGGGGATGGTGGTGGGGAGGTTCGTACCCATGATGGCGATGCTCCTGTGTTCGAGTGCTGGGTGCTGAGTGCAGAGCGGACGGAGCAAGATCGAGCGCCGAGGGGACCGGCTTTACGGCTTTTGGGGTTTGGCGCGAAGAAAGCGAAGATTTTTTATACGCGGCGTGGGAGAGGTATCCGGGTGACTCTGGCCTGCGGGCGCAGGAAGGGGAAAGCCCCCTTCCTGCAACCTTCCCCCAGCATCTCGCCCCGAACGCTTATCCTGCTCGTGTGAGAAGATTGAAGACCAGGCGATGGCTGGACTGGACTCTCCGCTGGCCGGGGCTGATCGCGGTCGTCGTCATTCTGGTTGTCTACCCCGCCTCTTTCTGGCGATCGGTCATTCTCGAGTCCGATCCTTGGGAGATTGAGGTCGGGCCAGGGGCGCTCTTTTTCGGCAACGAGTTCCCTGGGAGCTGGTGGGCACAGTACCTCGCGCACGCCGACTCACCAGTGCGTCACGTGTGGATTTTGGATCGTGCAAAGAATACGCAGGGCACACCCGCGCCGAATCAGCCGCCAGTGTGGAGGCTCACGCTCCTCCCGAAACTGCGGTACGTCCGGCACTCGCACTCGTACACTCAGTGGACGGCCCAGGTTCCGCTCTGGATGCTCATGCTGATCGTCGGCGTTCCATCGGGTTTTGCGTGGGCGAAGCGTCTGGGGAAACGCGACGGTCGTTGCCGCAAATGCGGCTACGACCGCTTCGGTCTCCCTCTCGGCGCGGTATGTCCCGAGTGCGGCACGCACCCGCGTTGACCTTCGCCCGCACAGCACACGCCTCCCTCGCTCCAGACGGCGGCCCATCACTGTGACCGCCCCATGCGCACGGCCCGCATCCGTCAACCGGGCCGGTTATCCGTCGCTTCTCAAATACAATCCCCGCCGGCTGGAGCGAGGGAGGCCCCGGGGGCAGCATGCGCGCGGTGCCTCGGCCTCGAACCACCCATAACCCGCGATAACCGCCGAAACGGACCACCAACCCGCGAATAACGGCAAAAAGAAGCTCTTCCGCATCGCAAGGAAACTCCTCCGCATCGCAAGGGAACTCTTCCGTGTCGCCAGGAAATGGTTCCGTGTCGCAAAGGAACTCCTCCGCAGCGCACCGAAATGGTTCCGTGTCGCAAGGGAATCGTTCCGCAGCGCTCCGAAATCATTTCCTTGCGACACGGAACTCCTCCACAGCGCTCCGGAAACGTTCCCCGGCGGCCCGCTCGTTCATCCCAAACGCCCGATAGCCAAGGCAGGCCGCTTCCCCGCGCACACACGGCCCCCGTGCTCAGACCCCCTCACCCCGCCCGGACGGAATTGTATTTTGGAGTTGCGCCGGATGGGCCGCGCCGCGAGATCGTGCGCCCGCCGCGCGCTCAACCGTCCCTGTCAGAGTCCGTCCGTGCGGGGTGAGGGGGGAGTGCGAAACTGTGTAGAATTCGCTTGGTGTCACCAAGGTTGGAGGGCCGAGCGTTCCATGATGAGCTTTGACTCGCTGCCGCGTCATCCACTGGTCCGCGCCGTGTTCATGTTCATCTGGATTGGGACCGCGTGGACAGGGTTCTTTGCGTTCAGCGGAGTGGGCTGGTGGTCGCTGGTGATCGGGCCGGGCGGAGGGCTCGTCGCTGTGGTGCTGATGTATCGATACACGAAGTGGTTTCTGCCGGAGGATGCCCGAGAGGCGAACCGGTGCGAGCAGTGCGGGCACGACCTCGCCGGCCTCCCCGCATCGTCATCGACCTGCCCGGAGTGCGGGCTCGCACGCGACCGGTGCGACCGCTGTGGCTACGACCTCGCAGGCCTCCCCACATCATCGACCTGCCCAGAGTGCGGGCTCGCGCGGCCCCGGTGATCACCGAGCGTCCCCGTTACCTGCCGGCCCAAGGCGTGAACGTCGCTTCGGCCCGCCACCGCCCCCCCATGCGGCAGGTCATCAAAGAAAAGAGAACCGCACGATCACCCCACGGGCCGCGGCCCTTGGCGTTTGGCATCACCTTGCCCAAAGCTGCAGGGTGATGGCACGCGGCGGTGCGCTCTCCGGGCAAGCCGTCACCTATCCGATCGCCCTTCTGAGATGTTCGCCCGGCTTTACCGATCCGTCTTCGATCAGGATCGGCTCGAACCCAATCGAGTCGCGCCAAAGCAGTTCGAGACTGCCCGCCTCCCGCGGGTCTTCTTCAGCGAGGCCCTGGTGGGTCGCGGCGAGGCCCGAGATGCCCGCTTCGACCTCCGCTCGCGTGTCGCAGGGCGCGATCATCATGGTGAATCGATCGACGGGCATGACGACCGAGCCCAATCGGCCATTCCAGTCCGCCTGCTCCGGCCAGAACAGGAGCGCGGCGTGTCGGGCCAGGGACTGCGTGGATGCGATCGCGAGGATCTTTGGATCGTCGTTGATGCTCTGGGTTGTGAATGTGCCGAGCATTGCCCGCGTTGCCGCAACGGCTTCGCCCCATGCCGCACCCTCGTCCAAGCCGAGGGCGGCGAGATCATCACGCGAGGCATTTCGCGTCCGACCATCCTTCAGTATCATCAGAAATGTCGTGAATCCGCCGACATCCGAGCGAGTGATCATGTTTGCACCCACATCCATGTCCGCCGGGTAGAGAGCGCACAGCAGTCGGGGCTGATGCGCTTCCTTCTTCTTGAAGAGTCCAAACATCTGGTCGGCCTCCGGCCCTTTGCGTTAGCCGCGTGCGGGACCGAGCAGCGATTCCGGCTCCTGCAGCAGCCTGATGATCTCCGCGAGAGCCAGGGCGGCGGTCGCGCCGTCCACGACTCGGTGGTCGCAGGCGAGGCTCAGCGGGAGCAGGTTGCCGACGAAGATGCCGCCGCCTCTGATCACCGGGGCCGGGCGGGCGCGGCCGACGGCGAGGATGGCGACCTCGGGGTAGTTGATGATCGGCGTCGCGAAGCGGCCCGCGTGGCTGCCGACGTTGGAGATGGTGAACGTCGAGCCCATGAGCGACTCGCGGCCGGCCGTGCGCGAGCGGGCGGATTCGGCCGCGTGCGTGATGTGGCGGCCGATCTCGAGGACGCCCAGGCCGTCGCAGTCGCGGATGACGGGGACCATGAGGCCCGAGTCGGTGTCGGTGGCGATGCCGATATGCACGGCGCGGTGCTGGATGATGGCGGCTTCGTAGCCCGGGTCCTGGGACTTCTCATCGACGGTCGCGTTCAGGCCGCGGAAGCGCGAGGTCGTGAGCACGCGGCAGACGGCGCTGGCCACGAAGGGAAGGAACGAGAGCTTCTCGCCGCTGGCGGCCGCGAGTTTTTTGCGGAGATGATCGAGCGGGGCGACGTCGGCCTCATCCATGACGTTGAAGTGGACGGCCTGGTTGACCGACTCGCGGAGGCGATTGGCGATGGTGCGCCGGACGCCGCGGAAGGGGATGCGGACGATGGCGTCCTGGGAGGTCTGGGTACCGCCACGCTCCGCGTGGCGAGGCTCGGGCGAGGGGGAGGGAGAGGGGGAGGAGGGGGACGGGGAGGGGGGGCGGGGAGCCATGGTCTGGCTTGGCAGACCCGTGCTTCTGGAGGTGGCGGATCCGGCACTGGTCTGCAAGGCCAGACCAGTGCCACCCGGTGCCGCACCGCGGACATCCTTCTCGAGCACGCGGCCGCCGATGCCGGTGCCGGGGACCGAGTCGATGTCGAGGCCGAGGTCGCGGGCGAGGCGGCGGACGGCGGGGGTGGCCAGGGCCTTGCCCGCCTCGGCGGTGATGCCGGCGAGCGCGCCGCCCATCTTGCCCACGACGGTGCCGGCATCTTCTTCGTGCGTTGGTGGCACGGGCGTCCCGCCCGTGTCGGAGGCGGGTTGCTTGTGAGAACCGTTCGTTGAAGGAGCGGGGGCGGCTTTCGAGGCGGACTTGGCGGGGGCGCCGCCGGCGCCAGACACGGGCGGGACGCCCGTGCCAGTGGGGGCCGCGTAGGTCACGAGGGCGTTGCCGACCTTGAGGATCTCGCCCTCCTTGCCGTGCAGGGCGGCGATGACGCCGGTGCGCGGCGAGGGGACTTCGACGACGGCCTTGTCGGTCTCCATGTCGGCGAGGATGTCGTGCTCGCTGACGGTCTGGCCGACCTGGACCCGCCACTTGAGCAGCTCGGCCTCGTGCACGCCCTCGCCGAGGTCGGGAAGGATGAAGTCGTTGGGGTTGGAGGAGGTCTTGGCGTGCGACATGGCGGGCCCCAAAGCAGCAGATCGGGAAAGCGGAAGAACAGCAAATCGAGGCGGGCAACTCTATTCACTTCGTCCGCTTGCGCGTGCGGGCGACCATCGAGCCCAGGATGCGCTGCATCTCATCCGCTTCCTGCTGCACGGAGGAAACCCGGGCTGCCTTGATCCATCCCCGTCGGACGACGAAACGCAGCCAATATCGTGCCTCGCGAAGCTCCTTGAGTCCGATTCCGAGCCCCTTGCAGAAGTCTTTGCTGCTGAGGGCTTCGGAAGCTTCCCACACATTGGCGCCGATCGAGCTGCCGGCGCCGATCATCTGATCGACAACGCGAGGGGACCGGCCGTTTTCTGCCACCGCTTCGGCAACATCCACGATGCGATGGCTGAGCGTCTCAACACGTTCGAGGAAGGGGTCGTTCAAGCGAGCCATGGGTGGCCTCCACGAGCTTGATTTGCTGCTTTGCTGGTTTGCTATTTGCTGTTTTCGCTTCCCGTGATTTCCTTGGCCAGGCCGTCGGCGCCGTAGACGACTCGGATGGCTTCGACGAGGGCGCGGCTGTCGACGGCGACGGCTCGGTTGGCTCGGACGTCGTAGACGAAATCGCCGACGAGGCTGGGGAGGTTGCCGTCGAAGATGAGGCCGACGAGCTGGCCCTCGCGGTTGACCACGGGCGAGCCCGAGTTGCCGCCGATGATGTCGGCGGTGCAGACGAAGTTGAAGGGTGTGCCGGGGGAGAGGCGGTCCTTGGCGCGGATCCAGCTTGGCGGGAGCTCGAAGCCCTCCTGGCCGCGGCGCTCGGCGGCGCGCTGGTACAGGCCCGCGAAGCTGGTGAAGGCGGGGACGGCCCCCTCCATCTCGCCGGCCTCGATCCACCCCTTGATCTGGCCGAAGGTGATGCGGAGGGTGAAGGTGGCGTCGGGATAGACCGAGTCGCCGAAGATGGCGAAGCGGGCCGCGGAGACCCTGGCGTAGGCGTCCTCGAGGGGGGCCTCGACGGTGTCCTCGTAGCGCTTGCGGAGGGCGCGGGATTCGGGGTCCAGGGCGCGGGCGAGCTGGATCATCGGGTCGTGGCTGGCGAGGATGGCCTTCTCGCCGCCCTTGGCCAGGGCGCGGCGGGCGGCGGGATCGCGGAGCGTGCAGGCCTTGACGAGGTCCTCGGCGCGCTCGATGGGGGACTTGCCGCCGAGCATGGTGACGACGGTGGGGTCGTTGCAGCCGAAGCGCTCGCAGCAGCGCTGGATGGTCTGGGAGAGGAAGAAGACCTCGAGGGAGTCGTAGATGGGCTCGGGGGAGTAGAGGTCGAGGTAGAGGGAGTCGAGGTGGGCGTCGCCGAACTCCTTGAGGCGCTGGTCGCTGGGCTTGGGGAGCTCCTCGGCGAGGCGGACGAGCGTGATGGCGTGGTCCATGAGGCGCGAGCCGCCGTAGCCATTCAGGACGCGGTCGATGTCCATGCGGCGCTCGGCAAACTTCTGCTCGTCGAGCTTGAGGGCGGCGATCTGGTCCCAGGCGCTGGACCATCTGGACTTCATGGCGGGGTCGGCGTTGACCTTGGCGCGGAGGGCGTCTTCGTCGGCCTTCTTGGCGGCCATGATCGCCGGGTCCTGCAGGCCGTCGAGCTCGCCGGTGACGGCCTTGCGCGAGTTGGCGATGCCGAAGAGGTTGTCGCGCACGATGCGGGCGTTCTCGGCGGAGCGGCCGGCGAAGGTCTGGTCCTTGATCTCGCGGCGCCAGTACTCGGCGAGGCGGCGGGGGAGCTCCTGGTCGCGGGCGATCTTGAGGTGGTCGTAGGTGTTCAGGCGGTCGGTGTGGCCGGGGTGGCCGCAGACGAAGATGAGGTCGTTCTCGTTTGCGCCGCTGGGGCTCCAGGTGAGGTGGTGCTCGGGCTTGAGGGGCTTGCCGTGGTCGTAGATGCGGAAGAAGCAGCAGTCCAGGTCGTAGCGTGGGAACTCGAAGTTGTCGGTGTCGCCGCCGAAGAAGGCGATGGCCTCCTCGGGGGCGAAGACGAGGCGGATGTCGGTGTAGGAGCGGTACTGGTAGAGGTGGTACTTGGCGCCCCCGTAGAGCGTGACGACCTCGGACTTGAGGCCGGTCTTGTCCTTGCCGGCTTTCTCGATGGCGGCGATGGCCTCGCGCCGGGCCTTGCCGACCTCAGCCTCGGGCTTGCCCTGCGTGGCGGCGTTGACCTGGTCCGTGACATCCTGGATGTCCCAGAGGATGTTGAGCTCGAGGTCGGGGCACTTGAGCTCGGCGTCGCGGGTCTTGGCGTAGAAGCCCTCGGCGAGGAGGTTGTGCTCCTTGGTGGAGAGCTTGAGGAGCATGTCGGAGCCGACGTGGTGGTTGGTCATCACGAGGCCGTCGGCGGAGATGATCGAGCCGGAGCCGCCGGTCTCGAAGCGGACGCAGGATTTCTGCAGGTGCTCCATCCACTCGGGTGTGGGGGTGAAGTGGTACTTCTCCTGGAGTCGCTTGGTGGGCGGGGCGTTGAGGAGCCACATGCCCTCATCGGCGCGGGCGATCGGGAGGACGATGGAAAGGGCGGAGACGAGCAGGGCGGCGCGGCGGAGGTTTTGCATATTGGGCAAAGGTAGGGGTGTTTTTCGCGCGGGGTGATCGTCCGCCCTCGGTCGGGCGGGAAGACCGCGTGCGCAATGGGAAACAGAGTCGGCGCTCTCCTGGGGCTTGCTCGCAGAGCCTCGCGACGCACCCGGCAACCCTCGCTGCACCTCAGGGCAACGTGGGCGCGAGGGCGCTTGCGTTTACCGGCGGCGTCGGCCAGAACGTGTAGTCCTTGGTGGTGTTCACGGGCTGGCCGGGGACGGTGAGCGTGGTGCCCACGTGCCAATCGGCGAAGAGGAGGTTGGCCTTGGTGTCGCCCGCGGCGGCGGACTGCGCGGAGGTGGACTTGCTGCTGTACCAGTAGTACTGGCGGTCGCCGCCGCCGTCGGCGTTGAAGATGGGATCGGACCCGAGGATCCAGGTCTTGGTGGGCGTGACGATGTAGGGCATCTTGCCGCCGGAGTTCGGCACAAGCGTGGCGACCTCGGGCGTGGAGGGCGTGGGGGCGTTGGCGTGATCGTTCAGGGAGTAGCTCGAGCCGAGGAAGTCGTACATGGATTGCACGGGGCCGAAGCCGGGGATGGTGCCGCCCTTGTCGCAGGGAGACTTGAAGGCCTCGACCTCGAAGGTGGGCGCATTGGGGTCGGCGGGATCCTCGTCGGGCGGCGGCGTAGTTTCGAGAACATACCGATTCAGCGGGCGCCGCTCCGCGCCCATGTTGTTGATGTCGTATGCGGGGAGCGTGCCCTTCTTGCCGCCGAAGAGCGTGCCGACGATGACCTGATTGCCGCCGATGTTGGTGGTGGCCTGCGGGAGCGTGTTGTCGTAGTCGTTGAGGTAGAGGTTGAGCGCGATGCCGAGTTGATGAAGCCGCGAGGCGCAGGTGGTGGCGCGGGCATTGGCGCGGGCGGCGCCGAGCGCGGGGAGCAGGATGCCGACGAGGAGCGCGATGATCGCGATGACGACCAGCAGCTCGATGAGCGTGAAGGCTTGCCGCGGCGGCCGGGTTTCTAGGCGGATGGGCATCGTCATGTCTGTTCGGGGCAAGGGAGTGATTGTTGCTTCATGGTGCATCCGGCGACACAGCGAGCCATGAAAACCCGCTGATTGTGCGGTTATTCGACGGAGGCGGGCACCGGGACGCCCAGCCCGCTCCCCATCTCGCTCCAGATGCGGGATAGCGATGAATGGAAGCCGTTGCGGGCCCGGGCACGCTCGCACCAGGCGCGGGCCTGAGAGGCAATCTCGACACGAAGGGCCGCCGTTCCGAGGAGGTCGGCGAGGGGAACCGCGGAGCGACCGACGGCCGCGGATGAGCCGACTCGCACGGGCCACGGGCTCCCCCATGAGGTGGGGCTCGACGTGAAGATCCCGGGCGCGGAGGCGATGGGAACGCCCATGCTCAGCGCGAGGCTGAGGGCGACGGGGCCGCAGGTTGGCGAGTCGCCGTGGGGGGCGGCTCGCTCGATGAGCGCGACGTCGGCTGCGGCGAGGAGTTCGGGGAGCAAGAGGTCGCACAGGAGCATTCCCCAGCGGCGGGCATGGGCTCGTTGGTAGGCCGCGGCACGGCGCTCGTGCCGGGCTCCGCGCCGGATGAGAAAGACGGTTCGGTGGCCGAGGGCATGCAGCACGCCGGCGGTGAACATGGCGCCCGCCGCATCAAGCGCTCCCGGCGGATCGGCGAGGACGGCGACGGCGATGTCGGAACCGTCGAGTCCGAGGCGATTTCGCAGGGCCGCTCGCTCGATGGCGAGAGGGCCCCCCGGCGGGAAGGCCGGCGCCTCGAGGAGGTTGATCGACGGGCCCCAGGAACCGGTGCGGGCCGGCGCAAGCCATGCGCAGGTGGCGAGATCGAAGGTGCAGATGACCTCGTGCGCGGCGCGGCTCGTCCGCTCGTCGGCGGGCGGGGAAGACGGTCCGGCGGGCGGAGGATGGGAGATCACGGCGACGCGCGCGGGCCCGTCGTGATCGCCGAAGCACTCGCGCGCGAGCTCGAGGGCGTCGAGCGACCACGCCTGCACGATGTCCGGGAAGACGGCGCGCGTGCGGATGAGCGTGCGCAGGGCGCGGCCGGCGCCGGCCCGGGCGCGGGGGTGGATCCGGTCGGAGGTGCAGATGCCGAGCGTGCGGGCGCGGCGTTCGTCGGCGGCGCTTCCGATGATCCAGAACTCGTGGCGTGGGGGGGAGGGATCGTCGGGCGAGGCGGCGGCCGCCGAAGCGCGGCATGCGAGGATGCCCTCATCGCCGCAGCGAGCCGGATCGAGGAGGTGGAGGATGTGCATTTAGCGCCCGATCTTTGAGTCCGGATCGCGCGAGGAGTGCTTGAAGAACAGTTCGCCGAGGCGGCGGCCGAGTGAGTCGGCGAGTTCCTGCTGCTCGCGGAGCCGGTCGGCGTTGGAGCTTGGGAGCGCCGATGCGCGGACCTGCTCGCCGATGGCGAGTTCGTACGAGGGGTCCTTGCCGCCCTCGGCCTTGGCGGGGAACAGCCGAACATCGTTCCTGGCGTCGATCACCTTCACGCGGAGGATCGCGGAAGGTGCGTGCTGCGAGCCGTCCGGCGTGAGTTGGAACTTGTCGACGGTGGCGTAGATGACCTGGTCGGCTCCGACGCTCCGGCCGATCTGGGCGATGCTCTGCGGGCGCGAGAACCGCTCTGCGGCGACGACGCTCTGCAGAGAGTCGGAGGAGACCAGGTCGGCGTCGAGGAGCTTGTGGTCGAGGATCTGGGCCTCGGCCGCCTTGGCGATTCGGTCTCGCAGGGCGTGCACGGGCAGAACGCTGTTGCGGTCGTCGATGAAGACGACGGTCGTGCGCTTGGAGTCGAGCTGGTAGACGCTCGGCGTGCGATCGTCGGAGAGCAGCCAGAGGCCCGGCCCGGCGATGTTGCACGCGGCGAGGCCGAGCGCGGACACGAGCAGCGGGATCGTGAGAGGGTGTTTCATGCGGCGCGTGTCGGCTTCAGTACTTGATCGCGTTGGGCTCGTCGTGGGTGTACATGAGCCACGAGCAGCGGTCCACAAACCGCTTGGCGAGGATGGAGAGCACCTCGCTCTTGGGAATCTCGTTCGGGCTCAAGCCCGACATGTCCGGATATTGCACCCGGACGGCCTCGCCGAAGGCGAACTCGCCGGGGGTCGAACTCTGGGCCTCGATGACGTGGACGACCCCGGAAGCGACGCCGTTGTAGACATAGACGTTGCCCGGGTCGGTCAGCGCGAAGTCCTGCAGATCGATGTACACGACGCGATCGACGGCGAGGTCCTTGGCGATCTGATCGAAGGGCTTGGCGACCCAGCCGGGGTGCTGGGCCTGGTAGCGAAGGACCTCGTCGGCGGGGAGCACGCCCTTAGCTCCCGCGTTGTCGGCGATCATCTTGGTGATCTCGCGGGTCATCGCGGGGACGATCGTCGGGAAGTCGGCGAGGATCGAGCGATCCGCGGCGATGATCACGGCGAAGGTGTGATCCGCGAGGCCGCGATATTTCGCCTTGGCCTCATGGGTGCCGGAGCGCTGGGCGCTCGCGGCCATGCCGCCGAAGAGTTGTCCGAGCTGGCAGCCCGGCAGGCACAAGAGGGCCGCGCCCGAGAGCATGCTGCCGACGACCAACGGCGATGGATGGCGGCGTGTCATGGAAAGGAAGGGTACGGCGGGCCGGGAGCGGCGGTTTCCCGGATGACCAGTCGCGGGACACTACCGCATCGAGTGGACCTGCCAGGCCTTGTACCCCCAGGCGGCGAGAAACAGGATGAGGCCCGGCCACAGGTACCGTGGAGCGAGCAATCGCTCGAAAACGCGACCGAGGTTGGACGCGAACACGGCGACGTGCATCGCGCCCCAGAAGAAGATCGCGGTTGCGATCGCAAAGAGTGCGCCGAACGGCTGGGCCTCGAAGGAGGCACGGGCCCGGGCGTGGGCGGCGTTGGAGAACGCGGTGGTCATTCCACAGGTCGGGCAGGGGTACCCCGTGGCGAGGAGCCATCCGCAGGGTGGAAGGTCGAGTTGCTGGTGCGTTCCCATCCCCCTTGGGTCGGGCACGAGCCTTGCCGCGAGGATCAGGACGCTCAGGGCGATGAGACCGAGGAACGCGGCCAGCAGGCGCGTGCCGATCGAGGCTCGTAGGACGGGTCGAGTCGCGAGCGGGGCGGATGCTTGGGACGTGGCGGCCACGCGGGATCGTACGCGCGATGGCGGGGCGTGCTATGCCGAGCGACGGGCGACGCGGGCCTTTCCAGCACGGTCGTCGACCACGACCATCGACGCGCCGGACCCGTGCTTCTTCTCTTGGCCGCGGGCTTTTTGTCGGAGCTGCTGCTCGAGGCGATAGATCTCGCGCGGGTGGCCGACGCGCTCGAACACGTTCGGAAGGAAGAGCACGCGCAGTCCGAGGGAAGGTCCCTCCGCGACGCAGGTGGATCCGCCTGCGCCGGATTCCGCGGCGGGATGGCGCGAGCCGAGGAGCGACGGAGCGGTGAGCGAGGAGGAAAGCTTCGCGAAGTTCTGCAACAGAAGCTGGAACCGCGCTTCGAGAATACCCTCGCGCGCGGTGAGCATGAACCGGTCGTCGCCGAGGTGGGCGAGGAACACTTCGTCCCCGGAGCGGACGACGCACGAGCTGATCTGCTCGGCGAGAGACCGGATGAGTCGGTCGCCCATGTCGTATCCGAACACGCCGTTGTAGTCGGCGAAGCGGCGGATGTCGATGAACGCGGCGTCGTGGTGGAACTCTCGGCCAAGCCGCTGCGCCGGGTTCTGAGCGCGGGCGATCATCTGCTCGAGGTGCTGGTCGGCGCGGGCGCGGTGGGGGAGCCCCGCGGCGAGCGATTCCTGGTTGACCGGGTCTCGGGCCTCGGTCGCCGCGGCGCGGAGCAGATCACGCATCGAGACGACGCCGACGATCTCGGCGCCCGCGGCGATGATGAGGGGCTGGGAAAGGTCCTCGTCGTCGCGTGAACAGACGAAACGGAGCGCCTCGCGGACGGTGGCGTCCGGGGAGAGGGCGCAGGCGGCGGGGCGCGCGATCGAGGTGATCGGGTTGGCGTAGCCGGTCTGGAGCGAGGAGCTCATGATGTCGCGGCGATCGACCCAGCCGATGAGGCGGCGGCCCTCGGTGACCACGAGGCCCGGGAAGTCCGGGTTCTTCGAGAGCTGGGCGGCGGCCTCGGCGATGGGCGTGAGACCGTTCTCGATGACCAGGACGCTGGTGCACAGCCGGACCATCGGGAGCGAGTGGGGCTCGAGCGGGAGGCTGGCCTCCACGGAGGCCCATCGCTCACGGACGCGGGCGACGGCGCCGGCGTCCATCGTCTCGGATCGATCGGCGGGGCGGGCGAGGAAGTAGCCCTGGCCGTAGCGGACGCCGAGGCCCATGAGGGTGGCGAGCTCGGCGGAGTTCTCGATGCCCTCGGCGATGACGTTGACGCCGCTCATGCGGGCGAAGTGGACGAAGAAGCGGATGAGATTCTGGCGGTAGGCGTCGTCGTTGATGCCGGCGACGAGTTGTCGGTCGAGCTTGATCCAGTGGGGGCGGATCTGCATCATGCGGTTGAGGCCGCTGGTGCCGGCGCCGGCGTCGTCGATGGCGACGTTGAACCCGGCGCCCTTGGCGAGGTTGGCCTGCCGCAGAAGGCGGTCGTCGAACTTGGTCTCGCAGCGTTCGGTGATCTCGAGAACGATCTGGTCGGGAGCGAGGCCGCGGACCCCGCGGATGTCGTGCTTGAGAGCGTCAGCGAATCGATCGTCGGCAAAGACGCTTGGCGAGGAGTTGAGGAAGAGCCGGATGTCGCGGGGCCAATCGGCGGCGGTCTCCATCGCGGCGCCGCGGGTCGCGTTCTCAAGCTCCCAGAGCATGCCGCACTCGTCGGCGGCGTCGAAGAGTTCGTCGGCGCTGGCGAAGCCGGATTCGGGGTTGGGCCGGCAGAGGGCCTCGTAGGCGACGATCATGCCATCGTTGAGATCGACGATCGGCTGGAAGAGAATGCGGATCGCGCGCTCGGCGATGAGCGAGCAGAGTTGGGCGGATTTGGGTTGCGCGGAGTTCATGGCGCGTGCGAGGCGGGGGCTTCAACGTGAAACCCGGATGAGCCGGTATCGACGCCGGACCGCACCGGATTTGCCGTTTCACGCCGCGGAAAAGAGATAACCGGGACCCGGACCGGTCCGAATCGGGGAAAGCCACGGAGTGCGGCGGCACTCGCGAGCCCCGATAAGCGATGTGAGATCGATGCGAGATGTCGGCGGTGCGGCGGGGGCGGCGCACATGCGAGAGCACGCGAGCTTCAGTCGAACCTGAAGACGCCCTTGCGCACGCCGTAGACGTACGCGACGATCGTCGTGAAGACGAAGAACAGGATCCGGCCCAGCCAGAGGAGCGAGAGGGAGGAGCCGTGCTCGAGGTTGGGGTACGTGACGGCCCAGGGATACAGGAAGATGATTTCGATGTCGAACACGAGGAAGACCATCGCGATCATGTAGAAGCGAACATTGAATCGCTTCCGGGCCGTGCCGATCGCGTTCATCCCCGACTCGTAGGCGGCGCTCTTGGTGGCGCCGTCGCGGCGCGGGCCGATGATCAGGCTCGCAACGACGTTGAAGATGCCGAAGACGACCGCCATGGTGATGAGCAGCATCACGGCGATGTAGCTGTGCAGGTCGGTGTCGGCGAGCGTGGGCATGGGGAAGGACAGATCGGTCATTTGGGGTCGATCCTAGCAGACGCCTTCCACGCCGTCTCGGCCTCCCGCGCCGGGCGTCTTTCGGATCCTGGGCCTGCCAAAGCGGCAGGCATGTGCGTCCTGCACAGGCGGCTGACAGCGCCATTCACGCGGGGAGCAGGGGAGATCTCCGGGTATTGGCGAGGGTCGATGGTGAACGCTCCACCTATTCTCTGGCACCGCGGTTGCCAACGGGCTGCTAGATACGGGCGCGATGGTTGCCAGCGCGTCACCAAGAGCAGACACCAAACCCAGCCCGAGCGTGCACTCGGGCGTTTCAGGAACCGGAGATCATCGATGGCCGTCAAGGAACTCACGTTCGATGTCGAGGCACGTCAGGCGCTGCTTGCGGGCGTGGAGAAACTGGCTCGGGCTGTGAAGAGCACGCTTGGGCCGCGCGGGCGGAACGCGATACTGGACAAGTCGTGGGGCGGGCCGACGGTGACGAAGGACGGGGTGTCGGTCGCGGAAGAGATCGAGCTGCGCGACAAGGCGGAGAATCTTGGGGCCCGCCTGGTGAAAGAGGCCGCGAGCAAGTCGTCGGATGATGCCGGCGACGGCACAACGACGGCGACGGTGCTCGCGGAGGCGCTGTTCCGTGAGGGCCTGAAGTACATCGCGGCGGGGGTGGATGCGAACCAGCTGGTGCGCGGGATGAAGAAGGCCGTCGAGGTGGCGAGCGAGGAGATCCGGTCGCTGGCCAAGCCCGTGAGCGGAAAGGCGGACATCCAGAACATCGCGACCATCAGCGCGAACAACGACGCGGCGATCGGCAAGATCATGGCCGATGCGTTCGAGAAAGTCGGCAAGGACGGGGTGATCACGGTCGAGGAGGGCAAGAGCCAGGACACGACTGTGGACGTGGTGGAAGGAATGCAGTTCGACCGCGGGTTCCTCTCGCCGAACTTCGTCACCAACGTGGACGACATGACCTGCGAGTTCGAGAAGGCGCTCGTGCTGATCCACGAGGACAAGATCGAGAGCGTGTCGAAGCTCGTGCCGCTGCTCGAGAAGGTGATGCAGGCCAAGAAGCCGCTGCTCATCATCGCCGAAGAAGTCTCGGGGGAGGCGCTGAGCACGCTGGTGATCAACAAGCTGCGCGGCACGCTGCAGGTGTGCGCCGTGAAGGCGCCCGGCTACGGCGACCGCCGCAAGGCCATGCTCGAGGACATCGCCATTCTCACCGGAGCGACGCCGGTCATGAAAGACGTCGGCATCGAGTTGGACAAGGTGGAGCTCAACCAGCTCGGCATCGCCAAGAAGGTCGAGATCGATGCGGACAACACCACGATCATCGAGGGCGCCGGCGGGACCAAGGACATCCAGGCCCGCATCGAGCAGATCCGTCGCGAGATCGAGCAGACCACCAGCGACTACGACCGCGAGAAGCTGCAGGAGCGGCTGGCCAAGCTCGCCGGTGGTGTCGCCCAGATCAACGTCGGTGCCGCGAGCGAGGCGGAGTTGAAGGAGAAGAAGGCCCGCGTCGAGGATGCGCTGCACGCGACCCGCGCGGCCGTGGCCGAGGGCGTGGTGGCGGGCGGCGGCGTGAGCTTCATCCGGGCGCGCAAGGCGGTGGCCGCGATCAAGGAGCACAAGGCCGTGTACGGCGGCCCCGGGCGCGGCGACGACAAGACGGCCGACGAGGTCGGGCACTTCAAGTACGACTTCGCCGCGGGCGTGGACGTTGTGTATCGGGCGCTGCTGGTTCCGACGCAGACCATCGCGGACAACGCGGGCGAGAAGGGGACGGTTGTCGCGGCGAAGATCGAGGAGCACGGCGAGAAGAGCCCGTCGTACGGATTCAACGCCCTGACGCTGGAATACGGCGACCTTGTCAAGCAGGGCGTGCTGACGCCGGCGAAGGTGGACCTGAGCGCGCTGCAGAACGCGGCGAGCGTGGCGACGATCCTGATCACCGCCGACTGCCTGATCACCGAGAAGCCCAAGGAAGAGGATGATCACCACCACGAGCATGGACACGGCCATGGCGGCGGCATGCCGGGAATGGGTGGCATGGGCGGGATGGGTGGCATGGGCGGCATGGGCTTCTGAGCCCGCGTCGCAACGGACACACGCACACCGGCCTGCGCCGACGCGGGCCCTGAACAACTCCTGGAGAGCACAATGGCCATCAAGCCCATGGACGATCGCGTTCTTGTCAAGCCCATCGAGTCCGAGTCGAAGACCGCCTCGGGCATCTATCTGCCCGAATCGGCCAAGGAGAAGCCCGTGCGCGGCGAGGTGATCTCGACCGGGCCCGGCAAGCGCCTGGACAACGGCAATCGCGCCCAGATGTCGGTGAAGAAGGGCGACACGGTGGTGTACGGCAAGTACGCCGGCACCGAGGTGGAGCTCAAGGGCGACAAGTTCCTGATCCTGCGCGAGAGCGAGCTGCTCGGCGTCATCGGCGGCTGAGCCGATCGGCGGCCTCGACTTTTCGGAGCCCGTGCATGGCAACCGGCGTCGGACATGTGGCGACACGCTCGCCCGCGGATGCGGGGAAGAGTGTGGGCGCGCCGACGCCGCCCGCCATGCCGGTCGACCACTCTGATGCGGAGTACCGGCTGCGTCTGCGAGAGGCTTGCCAGCGAGAAGATGGCGACGCGTTCAACGCCGTGCTCGACGGCGTCGAGTATCGCTTTTTCTTCCTGTGCGGGTGCTTCAAGAGCGGGACGAACTGGCTCGGTGCGCTGCTGAATCTCCACCCCAGGGTGCTCTGCCGCGGCGAGTTTCATTTTCAGGACCTGGCCGCGGGCTTCGGGTACATCACGACGCCGGCGTGGTTCGTCTCGTCGAAGCAGTGGATCAAGCCGTACGCGGACGATGCGTTCCGCGCGACGGTGCGAACGATGATCCTCGCCTCGACGCGCGACAAGCCCGGCGCGCGTTGGCTGGGCGATCGCACGCCGCGGCGGCTGACGGCGCTTCTGCCCGGCGCGCCGCACGTGTACGTCTATCGCGACGGGCGCGATGTGCTCGTGTCCTGGGCCTACCACTGGGCGCGCACGGGCGGGCCCGAGCTGTTCCAACCGGGCTTCCAG
>DASZWV010000300.1:0-7292 GCA_035546115.1 Phycisphaerales bacterium | reverse complement strand
GTAACTCGGCATCCACGCGGTCGTGGAACATGGTGCCGACGACCGTGGCGCCGCGGATGAAGGCGAGGAGCTCGGAGCGGGACATCTGCGGCAGGGCGGGGGCGATCTGCACACGTGCGCCGGGGATTTCGACGCGGCCGGGGACGGCTCGGGTGATGGCGACGAGGGGGTGGTCGGGCATCGCAGGGTTAGGATAGTGGGTGAGGGAGGTGGGATGGAAGGTGATGGCGGTGGGGTTGGGGCGGATTGCGCATCGATTTCCCGAGCTGGCGCTCGGGGCTCCCTCAGACCCCATGATCGAAATCCACACCGGCGACAACCTCGAGATCATCCGCCGGTTCGCGGGCGTGTCGTTCGACCTGATCTACATCGATCCGCCGTTCAACACGGGCAGGAAGCAGGCCCGGACGCAGATGCGCACCGTGCGCGACGACAACGGGCACCGCGTCGGTTTCCGCGGCGACCGATTCCGGAATGTCCGCATCGGGCGGCGGGCGTTCGAGGACTCGTTCGACGACTATCTCGCGTTTCTCGAGCCGCGCCTGGAGGAGGCCCACCGGCTGCTCAGGCCCGCGGGATCGTTCTTCCTGCACATCGACTATCGCGAGGTGCACTACGCGAAGGTGCTGCTGGATGCGGTCTTCGGCCGGTCGTCGTTCATGAACGAGATCATCTGGGCGTACGACTACGGGGCGCGGGCGAAGCGGAAGTGGTCGCCCAAGCACGACAACATCCTCTGGTACGCGAAGAACCCGGACCGGTACACGTTCAACTACGGCGAGATCGACCGCATCCCGTACATGGCGCCGGGCCTGGTCGGGCCCGAGAAGGCCGCGCGGGGCAAGACGCCCACCGACACGTGGTGGAACACGATCGTCAGCCCGACGGGGAAGGAGAAGACGGGGTATCCGACGCAGAAGCCGCTGGCCATCGTGGAACGAATCGTGCGCGTGCACTCGAACCCGGGGGATCGGCTGCTGGATTTCTTCGCGGGAAGCGGGACGCTGGGCGTGGCCGCGGCGAGGCTGGGGCGGGATGCGGTGCTCGTGGATTGCAACCCGGAGGCGATCGAGGTGATGCGGTCGCGGTTTGCGGGGATGCGGGATGTGCGGTTTGTTCAGGAGAGCCTGAGGCGGGGGCCGGAGACTGGCACGGGTGGCACGGGCGGCTTGTCCGTCCGTGGCGAGGCCCCCACGCGCTCGACACTGGCAGGCAAGCTGCCAGCGCCACCCCCCGTGGAAGTGAAGGCCGGATCGAAGCGGAAGGCCGCGCGGGCCTCGGCCTCGGTGATCCGCTGATTCCAGGCGATGGCTTGATCCTGCGGCGTGCCGGCACGTCGGCGGTGCACCGCGGCCTGGATCGAGTCTTCCGCGTTGGCCCGCACGATCGGGACGTCCGAGCCGAACCAGACCTGCGCTCCGGAATCGATCAGGTCGCGCAGCGGCAGCACGCGATCGAGGCGGTGGGGGAGTTGGCGCGTGAGCACCTCGATGTCGGCCAGCAGGTGGCACGGCTGAACGCTGGCGATGACGCCGAGGCGGGCGAAGCGGGGGATGTCCTGCTCCTCGATGAGCTCGCAGTGTTCGATGCGGAGAACGGGAGGTGCCGAGGTGTCAAGGTGTCGGGGTGTCGAGGGAGTGGTGCGCTCGAACGCGTCGAGCACGTTGCGAACGCCCGCATCGCCGATCGCGTGCACGGCGAGGTGCAGGCCGAGCGACCCGGCAAGGCGGACCGCATCCTCGATCTGGTCCGGCGTCGCCATCGCCTGCCCGTTTGGATGCCCGCGGAGCGGATCGGCGTAGGGCGCGAGCATCAGCGCCGTGCGGCTGTTGAGCGTGCCGTCGGCGAAGAGCTTGCCGCCGGCGAGGCGGAGCGCGGGCGACTCCCAGCGGGCCCGGGTGCGGAAAACGTCGGCCAGGCGCGAAACGTTCGGATACAGGAGGATGCGCTCCATCGGCATCTCGCCGTTGCGCTCCAGGTCGGCCAGGATCGGGCCGAGCCAGTCCGGGCTGTGCAGGTCGTGGACCTCGCGATAGCCCAGGCGATGCAAGGCCTGGAGCGCCGCCCGGACGTTCTCGCGGGCCTGCTCGCGAGTCGGCTCGGGCGCGGCGTCCCAGACCCTGTACGCCGCGTGCTCCAGCAGAAGCCCCGTGGGCTCGCCGTGCTCATCGACGCAGACGGTGCCGCAGGGCTCGACGGCGACGCCTGCTCGCACGCCGCCCGCCCGCATCGCGGCGGTGTTGGCCGCGGCGGCGTGGTGATCGAAGGACATGATCGCGCAGGGGCGATGCGGGGCGGCGCGGTCGAGTTCGGTGATCGTCGGCCAGCGGCGCTCGGGCCACGCCTCGACGCGGGCGCCCAGCAGCCGAACCCAATCGCCGGAACGGACCTGCGATGCGGCGTCGCGCACGCGATCGAGACAGTCGGTGAGGGTGGCGCAGTCGGCGAGGCTCGGCATCGTCAGGGATTGCCCGAAGGCGGCGATGTGAGCGTGCGCCTCGCGCATCAAGCCGGGCTCCCGTTGGTGATGCCGAGCAGGCGGTCGAGCTCGCGGGAGCACGCCTCGGGGGTCGTCGCGACGATGCCGGGCGGGAACTCGAGGCGCACGATGCCGAAGCGGGCCTTGACATCGATGCCGAAGGGATCGACGCCGACGCACATCGCGTCGGGCACGATGGTCGCGGCGTGGGCCTTGCAGGCGGCGATGAGGCGGGTCTTGTCGGCGTTGGCGCGCTTGATGAGCGGGTATTCGGCGCGTCCGAGCGGGTTGGCCTGCTGAACCTCGGGGCCGAAGACGCCGGACTCGGTCTTCAGGCCGTCGATGTCGCAGGCAACCCAGGTGGAGAGCGACGTTGCGCCGTGGTACGCGGACCAGCGATCGATAGCCTCTGAGGCCTCGGGGCGATCGATCGGGTGCGCGAGGATGCTCGCCTGCACGTCCCAGTCGCTCTCGGCGGGGAGCCAGAGGAGCATCTCGGCCCCCCCTCCGCCCGCGGCGGCGAAGGTCGGCTCGACGGGCATGACGATGCGGCCAGTGCTGGCCTCGAGGATGAGCTTGATCTGGGAGATGCGTTCGTGGAGCGCGAGCGTGCCGGCGTGGTGGCGGCGAAGGGCCCGAACGCCGGCAAACCGGTCGTCGATGAGCGGGTCATGGGCACGCTGCTCGGGCATGGGGGAGGATAGTGCGGAGGACGGAGGACCGGGGCCGAGTGGCCGAGCCAAAAAACACCGCGGGGCCGGCTCGTGCCGGCCCCGCGTGTATTCGGCGCTCCAAGGGCCAAGGGCTACGCCGCCCGGTCGGCCCTGCTTTTTGATTGCTCGCTGCCGCTCGGCAGCACAGATGCATCTCTCTCTACTCACTACGGACGAACTCGAAACCGATGTATTCGGACTCTTGTGCCGGGTGCGGCGCGACGGCCGCGACCCGGCGGGTTTGGGCAACGCCCCGCCCGAATGACCCGAGACGAGCGAGGCTCGCGCGGATCGGGGCGGGGCGTTACGGGCTATCGCTTCTTGGAGCCCTTCTTCTTGCCCTTCTTCTTCGCTTTCTTCTTCGCCATGGCAGTTCTCCTGAAAATCGAAACGGGGCCAATCGAAACTCGAGCGGCTTTGGAGCGCCGAAAGTGTTCCAAAGCGTGTGGTGTATCGGAAGCAACCGACCACCACCTTGAGCAATCATGCTTCACGATACACTGAGTGCAAGGAGAAATGCAAGCGCGATGACAAACACTGTGGACAACTCGCGCACCTCGATCATCGTCTTCGGCGCCCGCGGACGCATGGGGATGCGCATCGCGGCGCTCGGCGCGGGCGATGGATCGTTCGTCGTCGGCGCGCTCGTCGATCGCGCACCGGGCGAGCCCGCGAGCGCCGGGTCTCGAGCCGGCGACGGTGCGGCGATGGTCGTGCAGACCGCCGATTCCATCGAGAAAAACGCGGTTCTTTGCGACGTGGTGATCGACTTCTCCTCCGACGCCGGCGCGGCGCAGTCGCTCGCCCTCGCGCGTCGCCTCGACGCCGCGCTGCTCGTCGGAACGACCGCGCTCACGCCCGCCACGATGGATGAACTCCGGCGCGCGAGCGCTTCGACGGCCGTGCTCGTCTCGCCGAACACCTCGCTCGGGGTCGCCGTGCTGTCGGTTCTGGTGAAACAAGCATGTCGGATGCTCGGCGCCGAGTACCACGCATCCATCGTCGAGGCCCATCACGCGGCCAAGAAGGATGCGCCGTCGGGCACCGCGCTGCGCCTCGCGGCCAGCGCTCGCGAGGCCGGTCACACGTTGCGCGACGATCAGATCGTCGCGATCCGCGGCGGCGATGTCGTCGGTGAGCACACGGTGCGCCTCGCGGGCCCCGGCGAGTACATCGAGCTCACGCATCGCGCGACGACTCGCGATCTGTTCGCGCGCGGCGCGCTGCGATGCGCGGCATGGCTCAAGGGCAAGCCCGCCGGCTGGTACACGATGCAGGATGTCGTCGGGTTGTCGGCATGATCGACGCGCGTTCGCGTGGGATCATCGCACGATCGCGTTGTGTCTTTGAACGCAGGACTCGGCAATCACGTCCGCGACTCAGGGCTTCTTCTCGGGATGCACGACCACGACCGGCTCGCGATGCTCCGAGGGCGCGATGAGTGGATTGCGCTTCAAGTCCGTGGCCGCATGATCCTTGTTCTCATCGCCGTCGGCCAGTTTGTCCGTCTTTGGTTTGGGTACATCCATCGGCTTCTCGACCCAGCCGATCGACGGGATGGTGCACTGGTTGACGGCGTTGTAGAGGTCGGTCGCCTGCTCGTCGTTCACCTGGACCGGAACGCGCGCCCGGACGACGCCCTGGTACGGGTTGTACCAGAACGCGGCGGTGTTGGGCTCGACGGTCATGCGCTGGCGGGGGTGCAGCAGGCCCGCCTCATCCTCGGTGGCGACCTCCACCCACGGGCGGCCCTCTCCGGCGACGGAGTTGGTCGGCGCGGGGTCCTTGTCGAACCATGCGGGATCGATGGTGACGGGCCAGCCCCGCCAGTTCAGCGGGCAGCCCTTGGTCGCGGCGCGGAAGCGGACTTCACGCTCGAGACGCTGCGTGTCGGCCGCGGTCTTCTGCGTCGCGGCGGCGTGCTCGTGACGGTCGTACTGGTACCAGGCCACGTACGCGGCGACGGCGCCGAGCAGAATCAGCAGGGCAATGTCTCGGATCCAACGCATGAAGGGCGAAGACCTCCGGGCGCGTGCGAGCGCCGACATGGAAGATGATCGGCAGACCGGCCATGCCGGTGGGGCAAGGCGGCCGGTGCGCAGCGCCGGGCGTTCCGTATGGATGGCCTGTGGCGGTGCGGACGCGGCTTATCGCTCGTGGAAGCGGGTGCGATAACGCGTTCGGATGGCCCCAGGGGTGTTGGGGCTTCCCCGGAGCAGGTTTGGGCGCGCGCCGGGCGGCCGGCGAGCGGGCGATCCGCGCGGACGCGCACTTTTTTCGCAAGTCGCGCTGGGCGAGGGAGTTGTCGACGCTCCGGGCGTGCTCCCGAAGCGCGTTTGGGCGCGCGCCGGCGCTCCGCGGCCCATGGGTAGAGGCACGCATGCGGAGATGCACGCGGCCGACGGGGGACCCATGGCACGCACCACCACCAGGCCGTTTTCCGAGATCGAGCGATTGATCCTGCCGAGCGGACGGGCGCTCTCGCAAGGCACGTTCGCGAGCGCGATGGACAGGCACGAGCGGGGCGATGTCCCCCGCATGAGCCTGCTTTGGGATTACTACCGCAACCAGATGCACACCGGTTGCGCCGGGGCGGAACGCCGCGGCCGGTCCTACGGCCTGGCGCAGGAGCGAGGCCTGCCCTTCCGGGTGACGGGTGCGTGGGATCGGCGAGCCCCGACGGCCCGCTTCGCCGGCGACGACCGTGCGTGGCAGCGCAAGGAGGTCGTCGTCGAGAACGACATCGCCTGGCGCATCCAGACCATGGTGGACTTCATGTTCGGCCGGCCGATCACCATCGCCTCGACGGCGGCGGACCCGGCGCTCCGGCGGACGATCGAGCGCGTGCTGGAGGCGGTGTGGGAGGGCAGCGGGGGCATCGCCCTCCTGCAGGACATGGGCTTGATGGGCCACGTGTACGGGCACGTGGATGTGCTTGTGCGGGCGACGCCGCGGGGACCCCTCGGGGGAGGGGAGAGTGAGGGGGATGGGGGAGACGCTTCGATCCTCGAGCGCGCTGTGGGGAGCGTGCGCATCGAGTTGATCGAGCCGCCCCGCGGCGTCGCTCTGCCGGGCGAATCGGACTATCGCGAGATCGATGCGTACTTCATCCGGACGAGCCGGGAGTCGCGCGAGGAGGAGCGCCCGCGTCCGGGGGTGACCATCGCGGGCCAGTTCATGCGCTGGTGGAAGGGCGATGGGTCGGAGGGTCGCGCGGCCAGTTCGGGCCAGATCGTGACCACGACGGAGGTCTTCGCCGGAAGTTCCCGCCAGTTGTACCAGACCGACGCCGACGGCGCCACCCGCCTGATCGACGAGGGCCCCGCGCTGGTCGACGAGCGCGACGGCGACCGCCCCCCGATCGTGCACATCCAGAACATCTCGCAGCCGTTCGAGTACACCGGACTCGGCGAGGTCGAGCCGCTGATCCCGCTCCAGGATGAGCTCAACACCCGCCTCTCGGACCGGGCGGCGCGCGTGACGATGCAGAGCTTCAAGATGTACCTCGCCAAGGGGCTCGAGGGGGCCGCGGCCATGCCGATCGCCCCCGGGGTCATCTGGGCGACGGACAACGCGGATGCGCAGGTGACGGCCTTCGGGGGCGACGCCGCGAGCCCGAGCGAGGATCGCCACATCGACGAGATCCGCGAGGCGATGGACAAGGCCTCGGCGGTTCCGCCGCTGGCGAGCGGCGTGGTGCGGGCGAAGATCGGGAACCTCTCGAGCGAGAACGCCCTGCGCATCACGCTCCTGGGGCTCATGAGCAAGACCAGCCGCAAGCGGATCACCTACGGCAGGGGGATCGTGCGGGCCAGCCAGTTGGTGCTGGAAGCGCTCGATCGGATGGGCGTGCTGCACACCGGCGCCGCCGAGCGCGGCCTGCGGATCGACTGGATCGATCCGATCCCGCGCGACGAGCAGCTCGCCCTGCTGGCGGCACAGAAGAAGGTGGACCTCGGCGTGCCGCGAGACCGCGTGCTGAGCGAACTCGGCTACGCCAGCGATGAGGCCCACGACACGGCGATCGACTGACGGCGGCCCCAGGGGCCGGACCACGACCGTACCACGGGCTTCCAGCCCGTGGCGAAGACCAGCGAACC
>DASZWV010000299.1:0-4501 GCA_035546115.1 Phycisphaerales bacterium | reverse complement strand
GATCACCACCGGCCGCGGCCCGCCCTCCTCCGTGATCGTCACCAGAATGTTCGACGGCTTCAGATCACGATGGATGATCCCCCGCATGTGCGCATGCTGAACCGCATCGCACACCACCGCGAACAGCCCCAGCCGCTGCTCCACGGTCAGCCGCTCGCGGTCGCAATACTCGGTGATCGCCACTCCCTTCACATGCTCCATCACAAAGTACGGCCGTCCGCCGCCGGCGCCCCCCGGCCCCGCCGGAGTCGTCCCCGCATCCAGAACCTTCGCCACGTTCGGATGGCTCATCAGCGCCAGCGCCTGCCGCTCCGCCTCGAAGCGCGCGATCACCGGCCTCGAATCCATCCCCGGCTTGATCACCTTCAGCGCCACGCGGCGCCGCACCGGCTCCACCTGCTCGGCCAGCCACACCACACCGAACCCGCCCACGCCGATGATCTCGATCAGTCGATATCTGCCGATCACGTCACCGGTGCATTGCTCGATCCCCTCCCCGGCCGCCTCCGCCATCGCGCGCGCAACCGAGCTCTCGCTCCCGCGGGTCGTCCCTTCCGCGCTGTCCTTCGAATCCTCCGCCATGGCGCACCCCGACCGGCCGCAGTGTACCACGGGCTCGCGATTTGCGCGCACCAATCCGCCCCGATCCTACTTCCCGCTCTCCTCCGCCCCCGCCCACTCCGGCAGGTCCGCCACCGCCTTCCGCGCCCGCGAAGAGGTCGGCACGCCCCATCGCTCGAAGAACGGCCCCAGGTTCCTCCCCGTCGCGCGGCTCATCCGCATCATCCACTCATCCCGCTTGTCCGCATCGTTCGTCGGCACCTCGCTCGCCGGCAGTTCGCGCATCTCCCGGAACACCCGCTTGAACGGCTCCCACCCGAACGCCTCGCGCAGCTCGCAATACATGAACAGCGCCAGAAACGGGTCCCGCTTCCACTCCTCGAATCGCGACTTCTCCCCCGCGCTCTCCTCGCCCACGCCCGGCCCGCCGCGAGCCATGTACGCCGCGACCCGGCGATCCCGATCCTTGAATGCCGGATGCTCGCTGCTCGTCGGGTGGGGGGGCTGGTGGCACACCGTCTCCAGGATGTACAGCGTGAACAGGTTGCACGTCACCTCCCGCGTCCCCGTGAACGTCCACGCATCGCTCTGGTGGTTGTGCCCAAGCTCATGGAACAATCCCCACTGCCCCGCCCGCATCTGGTCCACATCGATCATCGTCGTCGCCGCATCCAGGTGCGTCATGATCGGATACCCCGCGTGCATGTACCCGGCGCTGATCTGCACATCCGCCACATACCGCTCCGGTCGCTCGCGCTGCCGCGGCCGCCCCGCCAGGTCCGCCGCCGCATCCATCACCTCGTCCCACACCTTCAGCACGGGCACCGGGTCGTCCAGCTTGTGAAGGATGCACGACGGCACGCTGATCACCACCTTGTCGCTCGCGATCTCGCCCCACGGCCCGGGCAGCCGCCGGATCCGCTTCTGCCAGTCCGAGACCGACGTCTCGCCGAGCACGAACAGCGGCGCCTCCACCGCCCCCGACAGCCTGAACCGGATCAGCCCGCACGGCCGCGCCTCCGGCCCCACGTCGATGTACAGCAGGCCCCCGAACGGCGTCACGTACGACCCCGCATCGCTCTCCATCTTGAACGAGTACGCGATGTCCGGCAGCCGCTTCCACTCCGACGCCGCCCACAGCGCATCCCGATGGCACCCGAAGCGCAGCCGGATCGCATCCGGCGACGGCAGCGACGGCCGCCCCGTGATCGGCGCATCCGCCTTGTGCACCACCTCATACCGCACCGGCTCGCCCGGCGCCGCGTACAGCCCCGTCGAGTGCCACCCGGGGATCGACGTGTCCACGTCGATCTCCTTCTCCACGCGCGGCGCGCTGTCCGGCACGCCCCCGGGAAAGATCAGCGCCGCCGGGTGCGCGTGGCTCGCCCGCGTCGGCGTCTGCATCATCGTCTGCAGTTCGAACGCCACCAGCACCCGCAGCAGCGGCTCCTTCGACGGCAGGATCGGATGATCCTCCGATGGGATCAGCCGCTCCTTCTGCTCCTCGAGCAGCCGCTCCAGCCGCGGCCGCAGGATCTGGTCCTCCCCCGGCAGCACCTTCGCCGCCTCCTCCACCGACGAGCGAGCCTGCTCGACCTGCGCGGCATCCATCGTGCGACGCTTCTCGTGCTGCTCCACGAGCGCATCCAGCGCCCGCCCCGCGTGCAGAAGCTCCGGCGGCGCGTTCCGCGCGATGTACCGGTCCGGCTTGTCGTCCTCCGTCACCGACGCCGTCCACCACACCCCCGCCTCCGCCAGCATCCGGCTGAACGGGTGCATGAACATCGGCGCGCCCCCGTGCACCTGCTGCCATCCCCAACCCGTCTGGGCGATGAGCACCCCGTGCCCCGCCTTCACCCAATCCCCCAGCCGAAACGCCTGCGCCAGCGTCGGCTCCACGGCGCCCCCGAACACGAGCACATCCACCTCGTCCGCCCGGTCGAGCCAGTTGTCCGCGTTCAGACCGATCAGTTTCACGGGCGTCTGCAGGTCGAAGCCGCGCGTGTCCAGGGCCACGAGCCCCACCCGGGGCACCGCATCCGGCCCCAGCCCCGACGCCCACCGCACCGCGTTGGCCACCAGTTGCCGGGTGTCCGCCTTGTGATTGGTCCCGTGCTCCGGCTTGTCCCACTCCGCCGGTTTCACGTAGTCCGTGTGGGCGAACGCCACGAACCGCCCCTTCCCCAGCGTTCCGGCCGCGACCACCGGCGCGCGGGCGTTCACCAGCCGCCCCGTCACCACCGGCGTCGCGTTGTCACCCCACACCGCGATCGATCCCGGTGTTCCCGGTGATCCGATCTCCGACACCCCCTCGAGCAACGCCTTGACGATCGGGTTGTTCAGCGACCGCACCGGCGTCGCCCTCGTCTGCGACGGCGGCTGGCGCGTGAATGCCGGCGCAGCCGCCGCCGACGATCTCGGCGTATCCGTCCCGTCCTCACCCGCCAGCACCACGACGGCGCCCACCAGCGCGCCCAGCAGCACCGGCAAAAGCATGAACCGAACCCATCGCGCCATGATGCACGAAGGATAGGAACACACCGAGCATCCCCAATGAAAAAGGCCCCGGCAATCGCCGGAGCCTTCTCAGTCCTCAGTCCTCACTTCCCCGCACACCCCGCCAGCCACGCGTTCAGGAAGTCGAACACATCCGCCGTCTCCACGCCGCCCGACTGGTTGAAGTCCGCCCGCGCCTCGCCCGCGAACCACGCGTTCATGTAGTCCATCACGTCCTGCGTATCGACCCTTCCCGAGCCGTTGAAATCCGCCGCGCACGAGCCGTCGCCGTCCTTCTGCCCGCTCGCGAAGATCACGCACGGGTTGCTCGTGGGCGAGCACGTCCCGGAGATCAGGTAGAACCCGCTCTGCGCGTTGCACTGCGTCTGCGTCAGCCGCCGGCACGTTCCCGAGAAGCAGCACGCCCCCGGCTGCTCGCACGTGTTCGGCGTGCAGGTCCCGCCCGACGCCCACGTGTGCGCGCTTGCGCCGCAATCCACCTGCGCCGTGATCGAGCACGACCCCGTGACGAAGTTGCAGCACACCCCCGTCGGCTGCGGGCACGGATTCGGCGAGCACACCGTCGATGCGATCCACGTCGTCCCGCCCGTGCACATCGCCTGCGTCAGCCGCCGGCACGAACCATCCGCCGTCGTGCAGCACGCCCCCGACGGGTCGCACGGGTTCGGCGAGCACGACCCGCCGCTGATCCACGTGTGCGCACCGAGCCCGCACGCCGCCTGCAGCGTCAGAGAGCACGACCCGTTGATGAAGTTGCAGCACCGCCCGTTCGTCGCGCACGGATTCGGGTTGCACGCCCCGCCCTGCGTCCACGATCCCGTGCACCGGCTCTGCGTCAGACGCACGCACCCGCCGTTGGTGTCGCAGCACGAGCCCGTCGCCGGGCACGGGTTCGGCGAGCACGAGCCCCCGCTGGCCCAGGTGTGCGCGCCCAGCCCGCACGCCGCCTCCACCGTCAACGCGCAGCTCCCCGTGATGAAGTTGCAGCAGATCCCCGTCGGCGTCGTCGCGCACGGATTCGGGTTGCACACCCCGCCCTGCGTCCACGTCCCCGTGCAGCGGGCCTGCGTCAGCCGCGAGCATCCGCCCGAGTTGTCGCAGCACGAGCCCGACGCCGGGCACGGGTTCGGCGAGCACGAGCCCCCCTGGTTCCACGTGTGCGAACTTAGCCCGCACGCGTTCTCCTGCGTCACCGAGCACGAACCCGTGATGAAGTTGCAGCAGATGCCCTCCGGCCCCGGGCACGTGTTCGGCGAGCACGTCCCCCCAGCGTTCCACGCGCTCCCGCCCGTGCAGCTCGCCTGCGCCACCTCCGTGCACCCCCCGTCGGTCGCGCAGCACGAGCCCGTCGGCGGCGGGCACGGGTTCGTCGGCGTGCACGTCGCCCCCGCCATGAACGTCGTCCCCTGCGCGCAGTTCACAT
>DASZWV010000298.1:0-14553 GCA_035546115.1 Phycisphaerales bacterium | reverse complement strand
GGATGGGGGGTGGGCGTCCAGCGGAGGAAGCGGAGGGAGTGGAGGCGAGTGAGGTCGAGATAGGTCCTGTTGTGGGCTGGCAGGTTGGTGGGCCAGTGGACGAGGAGGTCGGTGGCGCCCGCGATGGGACTGGGGGTGGATGTCCGCATCGCGGCGCAGGCGTCTTCGAGGGAGGCTGGGGTGAGGACTTGCATCATGGATGCCGGTCCTTCTGCCGCGTGTCACGCCCGGCTCGGAGAGCCGAGGCACCCGGAATCATCTTCTCCATGCCGTCGATGATGCCGTCGTAGCCGGTGCAGCGGCAGAGGTTGCCGGCCATGAGCTCGCGCATGGTGTGGGTCTTGAGGATCTCCGGGTGCTCGCGGGCCCAGCAGGCGGTCATGACGACGCCGGGGGTGCATGCGCCGCACTGGGTTGCGCCCGATTCGAGCATGGGCTTGAGGCTCTCGGGGGCGATGGCCTCGATCGTGCGGACGTCACGTCCATTGGCTTGAAATGTCGGCACGAGGCAGGCGCAGACCGGCAGGCCGTCGAGGTAGACCGTGCATGCGCCACACTCGCCCTCGCCGCAGCCTTCCTTGGTGCCGGGGAGATTGAGCTGGTAGCGGAGCGTGTCCAGGAGACGCTCGATCACGGGGACCTCGACGGTGACGGCGCGGCCGTTGAGCGTGAGCGAGACGCTGATGGTGCTGGACGGGGCGGCGTCAGGCATGCGCGGGCTCCTGAGCGCTGGACTGCTCGATGGACTCCATCAGGCGCTCTGCGGTGATGGGGAGGCGGTTGGGCTGGATGCGCATGTCTCGGAGAGCGCTCGCGATGGCGTTGGCGATCGCGGGGGCGGGGCCGTCCATCGGGAGTTCGCCGATGCCTTTGGCGCCCTTGCCGCCGTGGGGGTATGGGTTCTCGATGAAGACGACGCGGATCAGTGGGACGTCGTCGCTGGTCGGGATGATGTAGTTCGTGAGCTGGCTGTTGGCCATCGCGCCGTTCTTCCAGACGAACTCTTCCATGAGGGCCCAGCCGATGGCCTGCACGACGCCGCCCTGAATCTGGCCGCGGGCGAGGGTGGGGTTGATGATGTTGCCGACTTCCTGCGCGGCGACGAGGTCGAGGACTCGGGTCTGGTAGGTGCGGAGATCGACCTCGACCTCGGCGACGTAGGCGGCCCAGCCGTAGGTGCCGTAGGCGTCGCCCTTGTATGTGGATTCGTCCCACTTGACGCCGGGTGGGGGTTCGTAGGTGGATTGGCCGAGGAGTTCGCCTTTGTTGGCTTTGTGCCAGAACTTGATGGCGGTGGTGACATGCGAACCCGGCTTGGGACCTTCGAGCGAGAGCCTGCGGGCGAGGTCGTCGCAGGCTTTTTCGACGAGGCCGCCGACGACCATGGCTGTTCTGGAGGCGACGGTGGGGCCGCTGTTGGGGCAGGTGGTGGTGTCGGGGGTGGCGACGGTGACTTGATGGCGCGGCAGGCCGAGTCGGTCGGCGGCGATCTGGGTCATGATGGTCGTGGTGCCCTGGCCCATCTCGGTGCTGGCGATGCGGACCTCGACGCGCCCGTCGGGGAGGCCGGCGACGTGGACCTTGGAGTTCAGGTAGACCTCGCCGGAGCCGGTGAAGCCTGCGCCGTGCCAGAACGTGGCCAGGCCGAGGCCGCGGCGGAGGTGGGTGTGGGTGGCGTTGAAGGCGGCGTGCCTGTGTTGCTTGTCGCGCCAGTTGGATTCGGCGAGGGCACGGTCCATGAGGGCGATGCGGTCGGTGCCCTTGGCGGGCGGATGGGGCTTGATGACCTGGCCGGTGGCGGTGGTCTGGCCGTCCTGGATGAGGTTGATGCGGCGGAACTCGATGGGGTCGAGGCCGAGGCGGTCGGCGATGACATCCATGTGGCGTTCGCAGGCGAAGATGGTTTGCGGGGCGCCGAAGCCGCGGAAGGCTCCGTAGGGAACGCTGTTGGTGAGGGTGGCCTTGCCGTCGATGCGGACGTTCTCGCAGAAGTAGGGGCCCGCGGCGTGGATGATGCCGCGGCTGAGGACGACGGGAGAGAGTGTGACATACGCGCCGGCGTCCATGAGGACGTCGATCTGCTGGGCGAGGAGACGGCCGCGCGAATCGACGCCTGTGCGGTGGCGGATGAGCGCGGGGTGGCGCTTGGTGGTGGCCTGCATGTCCTCGGCGCGGTCGTAGATCATCTTGACCGGGCGCCCGGCCTTCATGGCGAGGAGGGCGGCGTGGAGGGCGATGATGGAGGGGTAGTCTTCCTTGCCGCCGAAGCCGCCGCCCGTGGGGGTCTGGATGACGCGGACCTGGGATGCATCGCGATCAAGGGGGTGCTTGAGCGCGTTGAGGACGTAGTAGGGGCACTGCATGGACCCCTTGACGCAGACGACGCCCTGCGGATCGACCCAGCCGATCATGCCGTTGCACTCGATATAGACGTGCTCCTGGGCGCCGGTTTCGTAGACGCCCTCGATGATGTGCGGGGCGGAGCGGAGGGCGGATTCGACGTCGCCCTTGTTGATGGTGAGGTGCTTGAGGATGTTGTCGGGGCCGACCTGGAGTTGGGCGGGCGTCGGCTGGGCTTTGAAGTCGAGGGCGGGCTCGTCGGGATCGACGATGACCTGCACCTCACGGACGGCGCGGCGGACCATCTCGCGGTCTTCGTGGGCGATGAGGAGGACGGCCTCGTGGATGTGGCGGGTGTATGTGCCCGCCAAAACCGGCTGGTCGTGCTCGATGAGGTAGACGATGTTCGGGCCGGGGATGTCGCGGTGATGCACGACGGTGAAGCCGCTGTTCCAATCGACGCCGGAGCCGAAGCGGATGTCCTTGATGCGGCCGCGGGGCGCGGGGCTGCGGACGGTCATGCCCCAGAGGCAGGGGCCCAGCCCGAGGCCGGCGTCGGCGGGGAGGTCGTCCACGTAGCGTTCTGCGCCGGTGAGTTTGGCGAGGCCTTCGAGTCGGGTCACGGGCTGGATGTTAGGGCCGCGCGGCGGGCTGGCCGGCGGGTTTTTCGGGAGCCGCGGGCGTGCTCGGGGCCTTGGGATCCCATCCGCCGCCGAGGGCCTTGTAGAGAGCGACGAGGTTCTGCGAGACGGTGCGGGTGCTTTGCACGAGCTGATCTTCGGAGGAGAACAGGAGGCCCTGAGCGCTCAGGACGTTCAGGAAGTCGGTCTTGCCCTCGTTGTAGAGCAGGCGGGCGAGCTCGACGGCGCGGCGGTTGGCCTCGGCGGCCTGCTGGAGTGCGGCGCGGCGCTCCTGCTCCTTCTGGAAGTTCACGAGGGCGGTCTCGGCGTCCTGCAGGGCGATGAGGACGGTTCGGCGGTAGGCGATGCCCTGCTCGGTGGCGATGGCCTCCTGCAGGCGGATGTTGGCGCGGATGCGGCCGCCGTCGAGGAGGGGCCAGTTGACGCTCGGGCCGAAGGACCAGTAGCGGTTGGCGATGGAGCCGAAGCTGGAGAGGCTGCCGCTCTGCAGGCCCAGCGAGCCGGTGAGGGAGAACTTGGGATAGAGGTCGGCGGTGGCGACGCCGATCTGCGCGGTGGCCGCGTGGAGGGTTTCTTCCGCGCGGCGGATGTCGGGGCGGCGGCGGAGGAGATCGGAGGGGAGGCCGACGGGGACGGCGGCGGGCGGCTCGGGGATGTGGCCGGCGGCGTCGGCGCCTTGGACTCCATCGAGCACGGCGGTGGGCTCGTCGCCGAGGAGCACGCCGAGGGCGTAGGTCGAGGCCTGGATCGTGGATTCGAGCGTGGGGATGCGGGATTGGGTGGTGGCGACCTGGGCCTCGGCGTTCGCGACGTCCAAGCCGGTGACGAAACCGGCATCGAAGCGCTGCTTGGTGACGCTCAGGGTTTCCTGTTGCGAGGCCAGGTTCTCGCGGGCGATGGCGAGCTCGCGCTGGGCGCCGCGCAGGTCGAGGTAGGTGGTGGCGACCTCGGCGACGACGGTGGTGCGGACGTCGCGCCAGTCTTCGATGGCGCCGCGCTCGTTGGCTTCGGCGGCTTCCACGCCGCGGCGGATGCCGCCGAAGACGTCGATCTCCCAGGCGGCGTCGAAGCCTGCGCGGAAGAGGTTGCCGGTGCCCGCTCCCGGTGCGCGGGAGCGCATCGCGGTAGCGCTGGTGTTGATCTGGGGGTAGAGCCCTGCGGCGGCGGCGTCGCGAGTGGCGCGGGCCTCGCGTATGCGGGCTTCGGCGGCGGAGAGGTCGAGGTTGTCGGCGGCGGCGCGCTGGACGAGGGAGGTGAGCGTCGGATCCTCGAAGGCGTTCCACCACTCGGCGATGTCGGCGGGGTTGTCGTTGGCGAGGCTTGCGACGCCCTGGGCCGGAGCCCTGGAGGAGAGGCTGTTGAAGGACGCGGGGGTGTGCTGCTGGGGGGACTTGAAGTTGGGGCCGACTGTGCAGGCGGGGAGGCAGATCGATGTGGCGCTGAGGAGCAGAAGTGTCGCCCCTCCGGGGCTTGTTGAGCGCGGAGGAACGTTCACCGTGGACTTGCGCGCACGGCAAGGAACTGCGGCCCGTCCGGGGCCAAGGGCAACGGCCTTGGAGTGAGATTTCTGCTGTTGCGTGCTCACTCGTACCTCAGGGCTTCGATGGGGTCCATGCGGGAGGCTTTCCAGGCGGGGTAGAAACCGAAGACGATTCCGACGAACGCGGAGACGGCGATGGAGGCGATCACGGCCTCGATGGAGGGCTCGATCGGCCAGTGCAAGACGCTCTTGACGAGCATGCCTCCGCCGCGGCCGAGGGCGAGGCCGAGCAGGCCTCCGGCGAGGCAGAGGAGGATGGCCTCGAAGAGGAACTGGCGGAGGATATCGTGGCCCTTGGCGCCCACGGCCATGCGGAGGCCGATCTCCTTGGTGCGCTCGGTGACGCTGACGAGCATGATGTTCATGATGCCGACGCCTCCGACCACGAGGGAGATGAGGGCGACGCTGAGGAGGAGGTTGGTCATCATCGCGCTGGTGGAGGCGAGGTTGGAGGCGGCCTCGGTCATGTCGCGGATGGAGAAATCATCGGGCTCATCGGCACGGATGTGGTGGCGCTCGCGGAGGAGGGCGGTGATCTGCTGGATGGCGTCCTTGGTGCGCCCGGGCTTGGCGGCGACCTGGATCTGGTCGATGTTGGCGAAGCGGACGGGCATGGGCGTGTCGGCCTGCTGCTGGGCGCTGGGGACCGGGTAGAGGCCGGGGGCGCCGGGGTAAACCTTTCCGGCGGTGCTGGTGGTCGTGGATGAGGTGGCGGCGGAGGTGTTGGCGGGCTGGGTATTGCCGCCGGCGGTGGATCCGGAGACGCGGTACTTGATGGTGGTCCACGGAGCAATGATGACGTCGTCCTGGTCCATGCCGAAGGTGTTGGCGCCCTTAGAGGCAAGGACGCCGAGGACCTTCATGCCGACGTTCTGGATGCGGATCTCCTGGCCGACCGGGGAGTGGCCCTGGAAAAGTTCGCGGACGATGGTCTTGCCGACGACGCAAACGCGGGAGGAGTTGCGGACCTCGGCGTCGGTGAACATGGCGCCCTCGTCGAGCGGGAGCCACTCGCGGACGGTGAGGTAGGCCGGTGTGGTGCCGTAGATGAAGCTTGGAACCCAGTTGCGTTCTTGGAAGACGACCTGGGAGCGGAGTCGGACGATGGGGGCGGCGCCGTGGACGGCGTCGCACTCGCGCTCGATGGCCTGGGCGTCCTCGGCGGTCATGGTGAGGACGCTGCCGGCGCCGAAGGTGACTCCGCCGGAAGAAGCGGTTCCCGGGATGAGGAGGAGGTTGTTGGCGCCCATGCTCTCGATGGTCTTGCGGATGGCGGCGCTGGAGCCCTTGCCGATCTCCATCATGATGATGACGGCGCCGATGCCGATGACGATGCCGAGGATTGTGAGGGCGGAGCGCGTCACGTTGCGGCGGAGCGCTCTCTGGGAGATGCGGAGGGTGCCGAGGATGGTCATGCGCGGGCCTCCCTGGCCTGGGTGCCGCCGGGCTCTGCGCGGTGTTCGGCATTGGCCACGCGGAGCGTGGCGGCGCCCTTGACGCCGGAGTCGGACTCGACCATGCCGTCCTTGAGGACGATGGTGCGGTCGGTGTACTCGGCGATCTCCGGCGAGTGCGTGACGAGCACGATGGTGATGCCATCGGTGCGGTTGAGGTCGCGGAACATCTCGAGGATCTCGACGCTGGTGCGGGAGTCGAGGTTGCCGGTGGGCTCATCGGCGAAGAGGATCGACGGTTTGTTCACGAGCGCGCGTGCGATGGCGACGCGCTGCTGCTGGCCGCCGGAGAGCTGGGTGGGGAGGTGGTCCATGCGGTCGGCGAGGCCGACGCGCGTGAGCAGTTGCTTGGCGCGCTCGTGGGCGTCGCGATCGCTCAGGCCCTCGTGCGAATAGGCCAGCGGCATGACGACCTGCTCGAGGGCGCTGGTGCGCGGGAGGAGGTTGAAGCTCTGGAACACGAAGCCGATCATGCGGCTGCGGAGCTCGGCGCGCCGGTCGGCGCTGATGCCGGTCACGTCCTCGCCGTCGAGGAGGTATTTGCCGGAGGTCGGGTGGTCGAGGAACCCGAGGGTGTTCATGAGGGTGGTCTTGCCGGAGCCGGACTGGCCCATGAGAGCGGTGAGTTCGCCGCGCTCGATCTTGAGAGAGATGCCGCGGAGGACGTGCAGGTCCATCTCGCCGAGGTGGTAGATGCGGTGGATGTCGTGGAGCTCGATGAGGGCCATGACGGATAGGCCGCGAGAGCGGCTACTTCCTCCCCGCGCCGCCGGCGCTCTGGCCGCCCGCGCCTGCCGTTCCGCTCGTGGGCGCCGAGCCGTTCGAGGTGGTGGTCTTTGTGTTGCGGTTGCGGCGGAAGAACGAGGGAGCGAACGGGTTTGTTCCGGCAGAGGCCGTCTGCTCGGCGGTCTGCTCGCCCACGATGATCTCCACCCCCTCGGCGAGGGCGGATCCTTCGACCTCGGTGTCCACCCCGTCGGTGAGGCCTACGCGGACATCGACCGACTGGGGCTCGCCGTTCTTGAGCGCCCAGATGACGCCGGGTTTCATCGGCTCATCGCCGGTGCGTGCCGGCGCGGGATTGTCGACCTCCGAGCCGCTGGGCGCCCAGCGCAGCGCGGCGTTGGGGACGGCGAGCACATTCTGGCGGTGGGCGACGTCGAACTTGACGTTGGCGGTGAGATAGGGGAGCAGCGTGAGGTCGGAGTTGTCGGTCGCGATCTCGACGGTATAGGTGACGACGTTCTGCGTCATCGTGGCGTTGAGGCGGACCTTGCGAACCTCGCCCTTGAAGGCTCGACCAGGGAAGGCATCGACGTTGAACGTGACGTCCTGGCCGGGGTGGACGTGGCCGATGTCGGCCTCGTTTACCTGCACGAGGACCTCCATCTTGCGCAGGTCCTTGGCGAGCAGGAAGAGACTGGGTGCGTTGAGGCTCGCGACGACGGTCTGGCCGATCTCGACGCGCTTGTCGATGATGACTCCGCTGACGGGGGACTTGATGATGCAGTAGTTCAGGTTGCGCTGGGCGCGCTGGACGGACGCGGCCGCGGAGGCGATGGCGGCCTGCGCGGACGCCTCGGCGGCGTGGGCCTGGGCTTCCATGGCGTGGGCGCTGGCGATCGAGGCGTCGGCGACGCTGACGGCGGCGTTGGCTTGCTCGAACTCGGACTGGGCGGCGTCGAAGTCGGCCTTGGAGAGCGCGGCGGTGTTGCCGAGCCGCTGGGCGCGCTCCCAGTCGCGGCGTGCTTGCTCGGCCTTGGCGACGGCTTGCTCCTTGTTGGCCTGCGCGACCTGGACCTGGGCCTGGGCCTGGCCTATCTGGGCGGTTGCCTGGCCGAGCTGGGCCTCGGCGGCGGCCTCCTGGGCCTTGGCCGAGGCCATGTCGGCGCGGAAGAGGGCGTCGTCGATTTCCGCGAGGACGGCTCCCTCCTTGACCGAGGAGCGATAGTCGACCGTGTTGCCGTCGGTGTCGGTGCCGAACTGGGCGATCTGACCGTTGACCTGCGCGCCGACGTCGATGACGTCCTCCGGGACGACGGTGCCCGTGGCGCTAATGGTCTGGTAGATGTCCATCCGGCGGATGGGCGCGGTGCGATACGAGGTCTCGCGGGACGTCTGGCGGTTCTGGTACCAGCGATACGCGAAGTAGCCGCCCCCGGCGAGGATCACCACGACAATCAGCCAGCCGATCGCTCGCCTCATTGACTACTCCTGGCGGTCCGTGGGAACCACGAACCGGGACCCTGGTCCGGGAAGGGTAAGGAGCCCAAACCGCGATAAGCACGCCGGGCAACCGCAATGAAATGGGATGCATCCGGGCGGCGGGCGCCGAAGGTCAGCCTCGAGCGTGGCCTCTTATCGGGCGGTCGGTCTCGAGCGTGACGCCGTTGAACACCTGCACGAAGTCCTTGACGGGGATTTCGAACACCCCGGACTTGGTGGGATAGCCGGTGGTGATGCCCGGCTGGCCGCGGGGATGGAAGGCGTTGCCGTGGGGGTTCCAGACCGTCACGACGTCGGTATCGGGGTTGAACGCGAGCACGGCGTACGCGTGCTTGGGGCTCATGCCGGGGGGAACCTTCTCATCGGCCGTTCCGGCAGCGACGAGGCGGCCGGCCCTGAGGGCACGGTCGATGCCGGCCCGAGTCTTCTTTTCGAGGTCTTCGAGGTCGCCGGCCGGCCTGGTGGTGTGGGCGGCCGAGGAGAGGTGTTTTCCGTCACGATCGGTCTGGTCGGGGTTCCAAACGCGGAACTGGCGTTTGAGCGGGATGCGATCGGTCTGGTGCCCCGTAAGGAGCTGGATCGACGACGATGTGCTGCCGCCCTTGGCGATGGCGTCGGTGGCGCTCTCGGTCGAATAGCGAGAGGGGGTGTCGGTGATGCGAAGGGTGCCGAAGGCCTTTTCGAGCACGGCCAACCAGAGCCCCTCCCCGCCCGGGTGGCCGGTGCGGTCGGCGGTGGTGGAGGAGATCGCGACCTCGGCGTCGGTGAGGGGGGAGACGTGCACGGCGCGGCCGTTGCCGAAGCGGACGTCGTAGCCGCGATCGCCGTCGAGCGGGGTGATCATCGATCGGACGGTCGCGGGATCATGGTGGACGGCGCCCCCGACGATCGAGACGAAGAAGCAGTCGCCGAGTGGTCCCTGATGGCAGTGGTCCGTGGCGGGCGGCGCATTCTCGCGGAAGAGCGACCTGTCGGTCTTCTCGATCCGCGAGAGGCACTGCGAATAGCGGCCCTGGAAGTCCGGGATTGGAGCGGGAGCCGGCGAGGGAGCCGCCGGATCCGCGTGGGCCTCCTGTCCAGAGACTTTCTCCGTCGAATCCTCTCGGTCGATGCTGCGGGGTGTGCTGTGGCGGCCAGTGCGGGAGGAAGACTTGGAGAGGAACTCCCTGGTGAGCGGGGGCAGCTCGTACTTCTCGCTGCGGACGATGCGTTTGAGGGCGGCGACGGCCGCGGCCTCGGGGCCGCGGATCGCGGAGTTCACGCAGGCGCGGTCGATCTCGGTGGGGGAGATGCGGCCGTTGTGATCGGCATCCCAGGACTCGAAATGCTCGGCAACGATTTCGGAAAAACGCGGCGTGTGGCTGGGAGGCTGGGCGAAGGCCGCACCGGCGATGACGACCGACCCCGCGAGTGCCCACACCGTTCTCATTGGTCTCATGATCGGAAATCCCACACAACCGCGATGATTGGCGGCCTCGCGCCGCGGCGAGAGGCCGAATGAAGCTTCAGTGAAATACGTTCGAAAGCGTGATTTGTTGCCGAAGTTCCATGAACGAGCCGGATTGTGGCCGCTTTGGGGCCGTTTTCCCGCCAATCGCGTTGGATCGGCGATTTCGGGCGGAACGGATCGAAGAGTTGCGCGATGACGCCGGTTTGGGGCGGAGCGGCAGCATTCGGGGCTGTCGGAGAAGTCGGGCGGTTGCGCGGGACAGCTTATTGGACGTGCGAGGCCTGAATTTCGCTGGGTGCTCTGGGTGAACCTTGCAGGGCTTGGGGAGGGGCGTTGAGCGATCGGCCGGCGAGGTCGATGAGGAGGACGAGCGTCCCATGTGGATGGGCGCCTTCGAACCACCTTGACCGCGATGCCCGAGAACGAAGAAAGCATCTCGCCCGTGCAGCGGTTGACGCGCCGATGGTTCATCGCCGCACGGGTGGCGTGCGCGCTGACGGCGCTGATCTCGATCGTGACGCTTTTGGGGTGGGTTCTGAACATCGAGGTGCTGAGGCGGCCGCAGCCCGCCGCGGGTGCGGTGAATCCCCTGACCTCGGCGGAGTATGTGCTCGCCGGGATGGGGCTGGTGCTGTTGACGTTCCGCAAGTGGGCGCGGGTGAGGCAGTGGACGGTGCGCATCGCGGGCGGGCTTGTGTCGGCGGTGGCGTTGTTGAGGATCATCGGGGTGTCGGGACCGTGGGGAGAGCGGATCGACTATGTGCTGTTCCACACGCTGGTGGAGCAGAGCCAGCAGGCCGGGCCGTCGATGATGCCGGTGCCGATCGCGGTGGAGCTGTTCCTGGTGGGCGCGCTGCTGATCCTGCTGACGCTCCGGCTGGGGCGGTGGGACTCGCTGATGGCGCTGCCGTCGCTGGGGATCTCGATCGCGCCGATGCTGGTGGTGATCGGGCACCTCAACGGTGTGGCGTCGCTGTCGGGGGTCGGGTCTCCGGCTCCGATGTCGCTTCTCGCGGCGCTGGGGCTTCTGGGATTGTCGGCGGCGCTGATCTGCGTCGACAGCGGGATGTACTGGATCCGGCAGGGCGAGGTGGACCCGACGAGCGATCCGACGAGCGAGTCGGCGAGCCACGCGATGGAGCGCAAGGTGAGCGTCGGCTTCGCGGCGGCGCTGGTGGTGATGACGCTGATCGGGGTGGCGTCGTACAAGGCGCTGGGACAGCTGCAGGAGGACTCGAACTGGGACGCCCGCACGCGCGAGAATCTGTCGCTGGTCGGCGGGGTCGAGTCGTCGCTGGTGGAGGCGGACGTGAGCGCGCGGGGGTACGTGCTCTCGGGGGATGCGTCGTGGAAGAAGCGGTACGAGGCGAGCGCGAGCTCGATCGGACCGGTGGTGCTGCAGCTGCGCAAACGCGTGAGCGACGATCCGGCGCAGGAGGAGCGGATGACGAAGCTCTGCCCGCTGGTCGGGCGGAAGTTGCAGGGTCTTCGGCGGGCGATCGAGCTTCGCGCACAGGGCGGGCCGGAGGCGGCGAACCGGGCGATCTCCGGCGATGACTCGGCGATCACCGAGGGGATCCACAAGATCCTGGGCGAGATGCAGGAGATCGAGCGGACGCAGCTCGCGGCGAGACTGAAGTCGGCCGCGTGGAGCGCGAAGATCACGATCGGGATCATCGCGGTGGGGAGCGGGATCGGGCTGGGGCTGATCGGGTTCGCCGGGTGGATGATCCACCGCGACATCGCCTCGCGCCGGCGGGCGGAGGATGAGCTTCGCGAGGCGAAGGCCACGGCGGAGCGGGCGAGCCGGGCCAAGAGCGAGTTTCTTGCGCACATGAGCCACGAGATCCGCACGCCGCTCAACGGCGTGCTGGGCATGACGGACCTGATCCTGAGCACGGAGCTCAACGAGCAGCAGCGGCGGTACGGCCTGCTGGCGAAGTCTTCGGCGGAGTCGCTGACGTCGGTGATCAACGACATCCTGGACTTCTCGAAGATCGAGGCGGGCAAGCTGGAGATCGTGGCGCACGAGTTCAACCTGCACACGGCGGTGGGGGACGTGATGGACGTGATGGCGCAGGCGGCGCGTCGGAAGGGCCTGGAGCTGGCGTGCCACATCGGGTCGGGGGTGCCGTCGCTGGTGTGCGGGGACAGCGCGCGGATGCGGCAGATCATGATCAACCTGGTGAACAACGCGATCAAGTTCACCAAGAAGGGCGGCGTGATCGTCCGCCTGACGCTGGAGACCAACGCGGATGCGCCGGCGGAGCGGCCGGACACGGCGGTGGAGTCGCTGCTGGCGCCGAGCGACGGCCAGGAGGCGGACAAGAACACGGTGAAGGTGCGGTTCTCGGTGACGGACACGGGGATCGGCATCCCGCCGGACCGCATCGAGCGGCTGTTCAAGGCGTTCTCCCAGGCGGACGCCTCGACGACTCGCGTGTACGGGGGCACGGGGCTTGGGCTGGTCATCGCGAAGCAGCTGGCGGGGCTGCTGGGAGGCGAGGTGGGCGTGGAGAGCGAGCAGGACAAGGGCTCGACGTTCTGGTTCACGGCGCAGTTCGAGCTGAACGAGGATTCGGATGTGGCGCACTCGAGGCTGCGCGAGGCGATGTGGGCCTCGTCGCGTACGAGCAAGCGCGACCCGCGCGGCATCCGGGTGCTGATCGTGGACGAGAATCCGGTGCAGCGGGATGCGCTGCACGAGCAGATCGAGGGGTGGGGCCTCACGTCAACGGCGGCGACCGACGGGCAGCAGGGCCTCACGCTGCTGGAGGGCGCGATCGAGGAGCGGGCTCCGTACAACGTGGCGATCGTTGATTGCGACATGCCGGGCATGGAGGCGCCGGAGTTCGCGCGGGCGGTGCGGGCCAATCCGAAGACCCGCGACACGGTGCTTATGTCGCTGCTGTCGGTGGACACGCGCGTGGACATCGAGAAACTGCGGGCCAACGGGTTCTCGGGCTATCTGAGCAAGCCGGTGCGGCAGGGGGACATCTTCAACGCGATCATGGATGCGATCGCGCTGGGCAAGCAGGAGGCCGGCCCCGCGCCGAGCGAGCCGATCCCGATGGGGACGTACTTTCCGGCGCGCTCGGACGAGGGGGCGGCGCCGCGCATCCTGCTGGCCGAGGACAACGAGGTCAACCGGATCGTGGCGTCCGAGATCCTGCGGAAGGCGGGCTACCGGTTCGAGACGGCGGTGAACGGAAAGGCCGCGCTGGAGGCGGTGAAGACGGAGTATTTCGATCTCGTGCTCATGGACTGCCAGATGCCCGTGATGGATGGGTTCGAGGCGACGCGCGAGATCCGCGCGTGGGAGCAGGCGGGACCCGCGGAGAGCCGGCGGACGATCCCGATTATCGCCCTCACGGCGAACGCCATGAAGGGCGATCGAGAAAGGTGCCTGCAGGCGGGCATGGATGCCTACACCAGCAAGCCGATCGATCCGAAACACCTACTGAACACGATGAAGGACCTGCTCAAACGCGACGCGGGGTCGCGGGCGGCGGCCTAGGAGTGACGCATGGAAGCGTGTGGAAATACAAGCGGTCGGCCGATCGACGTGGGGGTGCTGCTGGAGCGCTGCATGGATGATGCGGGCCTGGCCCTCAGGGTGCTCATGGTGTTTCAGGACCAGACGTCCGAGACGCTCAAGGGGCTGGAGCGATGTGCCTCGCTGAGCACGACCGGAACGAGCGTGGATGAGGTTGCGCGTCGGGCTCACGCGCTGCGTGGCTCGGCCGGGGCGATCGGCGCGACGGGGCTGTTCGATGTGGCGTCCAAGCTGGAGGAGGCCGCGCACGCGGGAACGATCTCGCTGACCGAGCGGCTGGCGGGCGAGGTGGCCGCGGAGTTGAAGCGGTGCATGGATTGCGTGCCGAGCGTGAAGCGAGAACTTGAGCCGCGGGCCTCGAAGGGGTGAGTGTGGGGACGCCGGCGAGTCAGCGGGACCGATGCGGAGCCGTCCGCGGGCGCCGTCGGGTCACTTCCTGAAGACCAGGGAGCCCCAGCGGTCGGGCAGGTGCATGTCGATGAGGCCCATGGGCGACCAGACCCAGTTGTGCTCCTTTGCGCCCTCGACCTTGACATAGGCGGGGATGCTGTGCGGGCCTGACACGGGCGGGCTGACGATGTTGGTGTCCCACTCGACGCGGGAGAAGTTGATCTTCCAGGCGTCGCCGTCCTTGGGCGGGCCGGGATGGTGCGTGTGCATGTTGAGGGCCTTGAAGGGGATGGCGACCTCGACGTCCCAGCCGGTGTCGGTGTCACGCGGGTCGTTGATGGTGCCGTGGACCTTGACGGCGGTCTTGAGGCCGACGATGTTGAAGGAGTTGTCGCCCTTGCCGCCCTCGCGGTAGGGCTTGCGGAGCAGCAGGTCCCACACCGTGTTGAGGGCGTTGACCTCAAGCTCGTAATAGTTCTTCGTGTCGCAGGATGGGTTGAGGAAGACCTCGAAGTCGTTGTCATGGAAGACGACCGAGTCGCGCTCGGTGAGGGTGGCCCAGACGTGGGGTTCCTCCAACTGGGCGGCGAAGTAGAGGTTGTCGTCGTCCCACATCATCTTGACGCGCGTGCGGAAGGCTGGGGCGGGCTTCAGGTCGCCCTCGATGTCGACGAAGTCGTCGGTCCAGGCCGCATCGTTCCACACGGGCTTGGTGATGTCGCCGTTGATCTCGACCCTAGCCCCCGCCGGGACGCGGCGGGAGATGTAGGTTCTGGCGGGTGGGGCTGGGGGGAGTTCGGTGACCATCGGGTGCGGCGGCTGGCTGGGTGTCAGGGCTGGTTGGGAGATGAGCGAGAGGAGGGCGCTGGCGAGCACGAATAGGCAGAGCATGGGGGCGATGGTACGTGCTACTCTGGGTGCGTGATTGTTCACGATCTGAGCGGCGCGGCGTGGCG
>DASZWV010000297.1:0-3672 GCA_035546115.1 Phycisphaerales bacterium | reverse complement strand
GCTCGTTCGACTGGACCGCGGCTCGGACGCCCGTTCCATCGAGTTCACGAACGAAGTGCCGGCGGATCTGCATGCGTGGTGCGATGCCGATCGCATGGTCCAGGTGCTCGTCAACCTTCTCCGCAATGCCGCGGATGCGATCGCGGCCGCCCGGACGGATGCGCGGTCCAGGCAGTTCGCGCCCCGGCCGCCGCAGATCGTGGTCGCGGGCGAACGCATCCGGCGTGCCGAGGTCCCGCGGGAATGGGCGTCGCTCACGGTGACCGACAACGGTCCGGGAATCGATCGGGACGTGCTGCCGCGGCTCTTCGAGCCGTTCGCATCCACCCGCCTGGACAGCAAGGGAACGGGCCTGGGGCTGGCCGTTGCCGAGGGCATCGTGCGGGAGCAGGGCGGCGTCGTGCTCGCCCGGAACCGGACCGGGCCGCCGGGCGCGGTGTTCGAGATCGTGCTTCCCATCTGCGAGCCGGCGGATCGGTCGTCGGAAGGACCGGGCGTCGTGGACGGGCACGCGGAGGTGCGGGTGGACTCGGCGCCGGAGTCCGTGGACATCGAGCAACACACTTGACCATGGCCTCGCACGCTGCAAACCCGGCTCCATCGGACAACCCGGCCGCGGGACATGGCCAAGGCGCATCGCGCCCGGCGCTGAAGATCCTCGCGCTCGACGACGACGCCGACTTCCGCGAGTACATCAGGAGCGTGCTGGAGGCCGAGGGCCACGACGTGCGCACGGCCGCATCCGCCGATGAGTTCTTTGCGCACGCGGAGCTGCAACTTCCCGATGTGGTTCTGCTCGACATGAACATGGGGCGCGAGTCGGGCGACCAGGTGCTGACGGAAATCCGCAGGCGATGGCCGCGGATGTGCGTGATCATCATCACGGGGTATCCGTCGATGGAATCGATGCGGCGAACCCTGCGGCCCGGGGGCGCTGGCGGCTCTGGGGGCGCGGGGGGTCCGATGGGCGTGTTCGACTATCTGGCGAAACCATTCACGCTCGAGGAACTGCGGCGCTCGTTGGAACAGGCGGCGGCGGCGTTTGCGCTGGGGCAGCGGCCCGAGGACCGGCTTCGCCACGAGCTTGGGCGACAGATCCGCCTGGCCCGCACGGAGCGGGGGTGGACGCTCAAGGATCTCTCCGAGGCGTGCGGGATCAGCGTGAGCCAGCTCTCGAGCGTGGAGCGTGGGAGCCATCTGCCGAGCATCGAGAGCCTGCTGGCGATCGCGAGTGCGCTGGATCGCAAGGCGTCGGGATGGATCGGCGCGGCGGGCCTGTAGCCCGTGGTTTGGCCGCGAGGCGCCGCTCAGCACCCGAACAACTGCGCCACCAGTTCGATCGGATGGATGGCGCGCCGCCGGGCTCCGTCGTGGATCTGGTGCCGGCACGACGTCCCGGTCGCCACGATGATGGCCTCCGGACTCGCGTCTCGCACGATCGGCAGCAGCGAAAGCTCTCCGATCCGCATGGACAGATCGAACTTGTCGGGGTCGAACCCGAACGATCCCGCCATGCCGCAGCAGCCGGTGTCGAGCACCTTCAGGCGAGGGGCCGAATCGCCGAGCAACCGGCGGAGCAAGGCCGCGGAACTCTCGGCCGACCAGAGCGACCTCTGGTGGCAATGGGCGTGCAGAAGAACATCGGCGGTCGGTGGCGCCACAGCACCGACCTGCTGCGGGTGCTGGTGCCAGGCACGCTCGACGAACTCCTCGGGCAGGAACGCCTTGGCCGCGAGCCGCTTGCGGAGATCCAGCGGCGCTTGGCACTTGAGCGTGAGCCAGTCGTCCTTGATGGCGCTGAGGCACGACGGCTCGCAGACGACGATGGCGCGAACGGAATCGTCCTCGATGGCGGGGCGCAGCGACTCCACGGCACGATCGATGGCGTCGATCGCTGCCGGGAGCATTCCGACCGAGATCATCGAGCGGCCGCAGCAATGCGAGCCGGACAGCCCCACCTGGTACCCCAGCTTCTCGAGCACGCGACCCGCCGCGACGCCGATGACGCTCTCGTTGTACGTCGTGAAGCAGTCGGTGAAGAGGAGCACGGTCGGTGTGCCGGGCGGGCGCTTCTCCGGAACGAACGCGCGGTAGAGAGACCTCGAGAAGCGGGGGAGCGATCGATCGGGATGCACGCGCATCATGCGATTGACGATGGCGCGACCGAGACCGCTCGACGACAGCGGATTGACGAGCGCGGGCGCGAGCGAACCGAGGCGGTTCAGGACCCGGACGTGGCCGGTGGCCCGCAAGGAGAAGGGGATGCGTTTGATGAAGCGCTGCCGCTGCGCCGTGTACTCCGCCTTCAGGCGGGCGATGTCCACGTTGCTGGGGCACTCGCTCTTGCAGGCCTTGCAGGAGAGGCAGAGGTCGAGCGTGCGGATGGTCTCTTCGTCGCTCCAGTTCGGGCCCGACCTGTTCCCGGCCCGCGGGTCGGTGGGGAACTGCCCCGTGATCGCCAGCCGAAGGGCGTTGCCGCGGCCGCGGGTGGAGTGGCGCTCGTCGAGCGTCGCCTGGTAGCTCGGGCACATGACGCCGCCGCGCTTGCGGCAGACGCCGGCGCCGTTGCACTGTTCGACCGCGTGGCCGAAGCCCTGCTGATCGCCGTAGTCGAAGAAGGTCTCGACGGTGGCGGCCCGGTCGTCGCCGTGCTCGGAGTCGTCGATCGGTTGTTCCCGGTCGACCCGCAGGTTCGCGGTGATGTTCTCCACCGGTCCGGGATCCACGATGTTCCCCGGATTCAGAAGGTTGAGCGGGTCGAACAGGCGTTTCACGTCGCGGAAGGCCCGCATGAGCTCCGGGCCGAAGAAACGCTCGATGAGCGGTCCGCGGACGCGTCCATCCCCGTGCTCTCCGGACATGATGCCGCCGCAGGCCCGGGCAAGATCGGCGACCTCCACGGCGATCGCGCGCATGCGCTCTCGATCACGGGCGTCGTGGATGTTGATCATCGGACGCACGTGCAGCACGCCGACGGACGCGTGGGCCCAATAGGCGGCCCGCGTGCCGTGCCTGGCCACGATCTTGCGGAACTCGCGCACGAACTCGCCGAGCCGCTCGACCGGCACGGCGTTGTCCTCGACGAAGGTGATGGGCTTCTGCGCTCCGGGCATGCCGTGCAGCAGGGGCTCGCCGGCCTTCCGCAGGGCCCACGCCTGGGCCATGGTCGGGGTGTCCGTGATCTCGCGAACGGACTCGGGGGCCGCGTGGCGGCCCAGAGCGCTGCGAAGCAGCGCGAACTTGGCCCGCAGTTCTTCGGCCGACTCGAAGGCGAAGTACTCGACGTAGAGGATCGCCCGAGCGTTGCTCGCGCGATTGGATGCGCGGGGAGCGGCTCCCGCGACGCTCGGCATGATCGAGAGATAGCGCCGGCATTCCTCGTTGCCCCGGGCCGCATCGAGCACGACGTCGTCCAGGAGTTCGACGGCGCTCGGGCCCGTGGCGAGAAGGGGCTGCACCGCTTCGATCGCCGCATCGACCGATTCAAACGCGACCAGCGCGAGGCCCTTCCATCTGGGGAGCGGCTGGAGCTTCAGAACCGCGGAGAGCGTGACGGCGAGCGTTCCCTCGCTCCCGCACAGCAGCCCCGCGAGGTCGTAGCCGGTGTTGTCCTTCTCGAGGCCGTCGAGGCGGCGCATGACGCGGCCGTCGGCGAACACGGCTTCGACGCCG
>DASZWV010000296.1:0-6324 GCA_035546115.1 Phycisphaerales bacterium | reverse complement strand
GTGAGGGCTGAGGGCCGAGGGCCGAGGGCCGAGGGGTAGGGCAAAGGCGCGGAGATTATGATTATGAGGAGGAGTAGGACCGGAGAGGGGGCCGGAGCGCGGGGGCGCAAGATGGCGCATTGCGTTTCAGCGTGAGAGGGTGAGGACGGCGTAGCCGATGGTGGCGGCGGTGGCGGTGAGGAGGGTGATGAGGGCGGCGGTGCGGGCGAGCTTTCGGATGAGGGCGCGGCGGCGGATTTCGGGGAGTCGCCAGGGGGTGGTGTCGGCGAGGCGGAGTTCGTAGGAGACGTTCTTGCCGCACTCGGGGCAGCGCGGGCCGCGGATGCCGGAGAGGGAGTAGTGGCAGCGCGGGCAGTGGGCGTCGCGCTCGGAGAGGAGGCGAGTGAGCTCGTGGGTGAAGGCGGGGTCGAGCTTGGGGACTTCGTGGTTCATCCGCAGGCCTCGGAGGAGAATACGGGGCGGGCGTGCGAAGGGATGCCGGTGGCGGGGTGGGGATGGGCGCGGATGGGCAGGGAACCGGAAGCGAACGCTCAGGATTCGGTGCGTGGGGCGAGTCGCGGCGTTCCATGCGCAAGGTGAGCACTCCCGAGCTTGCGCTCGGGGCTCTCTTGATGCCGTCAGCAGCCCGGCGAGTTGAGGAAGTCGTTGACGTAGCTGAAGATGTCGGAGACGTTGATGATGCCGTCGTTGTTGTAGTCGCCCAGGCCGGCGAACCAGTCGTTGAGGAAGTCGAAGATGTCCTGCGTGCTGAGGCCGTTGCCGGACCAGTCGGCAGCGCAGCCGATGGGGGGCGCTGGGGCCGCGCCGTAGATCTTGAGCTGCCAGCTGGTGAACGTGCCGAGGTTGCCGGCGCGGGTGTCGACGACCTTGAGCGTCCAGAGGCCGTGGGAGCGCTCGTCCCAGTGCTTGACGGTGGTGAAGGTGAAGTTGTTGTAGCCGGCGGTGGGGTCGGTGCGGGTGTCGGCGAGGAGGCTCGTGGTGCCGGCGGGCGAGGTGAGCGTGATGCGGAGATCGCCGATGGCGCTGTGCGGGGCGCTCAGGATGACCTGCACGTGCTCGCAGGCGAGGTTCGCGGGGACGGCGATGGTGGAGGAGACGCCGGCGGGGTCGTTGTCGGGGATGGCGAGGTTCACGCTTGTGACCGCGGAGGTGAAGGTGCGCTCCTGCTGGCGGAGCGGGAAGGTGAGGCCGAGGGTGATCGCGGCGGAGGCGTCGATGGCGCCGAAGCCGTACTGGTCGTTGAACCAGTGGCCGGCGCCGTTGAGGACCCAGCCGGGCTCGGCGGGGTTCACGCGTCGGGCGGTGCGGATGAGCACGTGCTGGACGTCGCGCCAGGAGAGGTTCGGGTTGGCGCCGAGCATGAGGGCGCAGACGCCAGCGGCGATCGGTGCCGCGGCGGAGGTGCCGCCGAAGTTGGGGTCGTAGTCGCCCGCGCCGGAGGTGGCCGCGCCGGTGGAGGTGTAGATGCCGGAGGGGCTTCCGGGGGTGAAGTCGTAGCTGGAGGTGGTGACGAGCATGAGGGCGGAGCCGGGCTCGGAGTAGAGGGCGGCGCGGTCGGTGTTGTCGATGGCGCCGACGGAGATGGCGTAGCGGTTGGAGCCGTAGCCGTCGTAGTCGACGCGGTCGCTGTTGTTCTGGCGGCCGTTGCCGGCGGCCCAGACGATGACCTCGCCCTTGCCGTTGCGGCCGGAGGATGTGGCGGTCTGGAGGGCGGAGAGCTCGACGGAGGACATGGGGAAGATCTGGCCGATGTCGAGCGGGCCCCAGGAGTTGGTCTTGATGCCGATGGTCTCGTTGTGGAAGAGGAAGGCGGCGGCGTTGTCGGACTGGAAGCCGTAGTAGAGGTTGGCGACCTGGGCGTTGAAGGCGACGCCCGCGCCGCCCTTGTTGTTGTTGGCGACGGCGGCGACGAGGCCGGCGGTGGAGGTGGCGTGGTCGAACGCGCCCTGGTCGGGCTGGCTGACGGAGGCGTTGTAGTTGGCGGAAAGATCGGGGTGGAGGGTGTTGAAGCCCTCGTCGATGACGCCGACGACGACGCCGAAGCCGGCGTAGCCGGCCGTCCAGGCGGGGATGACGTTGATGGTGGCGGGGGGATCGACGGGGTTGATGTAGAACCACTGCTGGGCGATGCCGGGGTCGGTGGGGACCGAGCGCGGGATGAACGGGTGGGACTCGACGAAGGCGTCGGTGATGCGCGGGTCGGCGCGCAGGATGGTGGCGAGCGTTGCGGCGCTGCGGATGGAGGGGCCGTCGATGAGGAAGAAGCCGGGGAGGGCGGTGTCGGCGCGGCCGGCCTTGGGGTCGCCGTCGTGGGCGGTGAAGGGGATGGGCTTGAGGGCGGACTTGGCGGCGATGAGCGCGGCGGAGATGGTGGGGAGGTCGGCGGCCTGCGCGACGATTCGGGCGCGGATCTTCAGGGCGTGGCCCTGGGCGTCGGCGGCGGTGGAGAGGGCCTGGTCCGGGGCGTCGATGGTGAGGGGCTGCGATTGGCCGGAGAGGGGGATCAGGAGGTGCTCGGTGGCGCCGTTGCGGATGGCCTGGGCGAGGGAGGTTGGTGCGAGGGAGGCGATTGCGATGAGCGCGAGGATGGCCGCGGGGAGGGAGGGGATTTTGCGGCGGCCGGGCATTGTGTAGATATACGTCGGGTGGAAGGGGGAGGGTGCGGAGGGGCTGGGCGGTTATCGGAGCCGCGAACGGCCGTTCCGCCGGAGCCTCGCTGGCGACGGGCGAGAGTCAGCACCCGACCGGGGCCTGGAACCAGCAGTTGAGGAAGTCGAAGATGTCCTGGATGGAGAGGCCTCCGCCGTTGAAGTCGGCGAGGGGGCTGCCGGCGAACCAGAGGTTGAGGAAGTCGAAGATGTCCTGGACCTCGACGACGCCGTTGGTGTTGGTGTCGCACTTGCAGTTGAAGCGCGGGCCGGAGGCGCTGAGCGTGGCGGTGGTGTTGTTGGTGACGGTGGAGGAGAGGATGTTGAGCGTGAGGACGATGTTGATGCCGGAGCAGAGCGGGGAGCCCGCGGGGATCTGGAAGGGCGTGGGGGCCTGCGGGCCGGGGGCGGTGGCGGGCGGGGAGTAGGTGAGATTGGTGGAGGCGGCGATGGTGGCGGTGTTGCCGGAGATGGTGACGGTTCCGGCGAGGGTCATGGGGAGTTGCTGCGGGTCGGCGGCGAGGGGTGCGCCGGAGAAGGAGATGGTGGGCGTGACGGTCACGGTGGTCGTGACGGAGAAGTTCCACTGGTTGGGATTGCCGGATACGGGCGTGAGCGTGCCGGAGTCGGGGACGCCGGGGGTCTGCTGCGCGAGGAGGGAGGTGAGATCGACGGTGCCGAGCGGGATGGTGATGGGGATGAGGTAGAAGGCGGTGCAGGAGGGGTTGACGGTGCAGAAGGACTGGTAGGTGAAGTTGCTCAGGCTGGCGCTGGAGGAGATGGAGCCGGAGGCGAGGAGGTTGATGTTGAGGTCTTGCAGGCGGCAGACGCCGGTGGTGGTGTCGAGGCCGAGGGAGAAGGTGCCGCCGGGGTGCGGGGCCGATGCGCCCGAGGCGGAGCCGGAGGCGGTGATGGCGCCGGAGATGTGGACGGTGTCGTTGACGGTGGAGGCGATGCCGGAGCAGGAGAGGCCGAGGTGGGTGCGGGTCTGCTCGGCCGCGGGCTTCATCGGGTCGTTCTCGCCGACGAGGGTGGAGTAGACGGTGGGCGTTCCGGAGGCGCCGAAGGGGACGCTGGCGTTGAAGGAGTAGGTGAGGGAGCTGGAGGTCTGGGTGATGGTGATGGCGTAGCCGGTGTCGGCGCGGGCGACGGTCGAGGAGACGACCAGCGGGAGAGCGGCGGCGATGAGGAGGGCGCGGCGGGGCATGGGTGCTCCTGATTGGGGAAGGCGGGTGAGGAATCGCCGCGGGCGTGATGGACCCACTGGTGGGCGAGCAGAGAGCCGGAAGAAAGCTACCTCATGCGCGTGAAGCGGCCAGCGGGCTTGGAGAACAAGATCCGAACTTGGTGGTCAATATCCGGGAGAACTTCGTGGTATACAAAGGCCAACTTATCGGAGTATTCTGTCCGATATTCATCTGGGGAGGTTGCGGGTGACTCGGTCCGGAGATGGGACAAGGAGCGGAAGACATGGCAAGGGTTCACGGGTTCGAGCGCGTTGGTGTGGCGGGTGCGGTGGGGCTGGCCGTGGGGATGGGCGCGCTGGCCGCGGCCGACACGGGGTTGAGCTTTGAACCGCAGGCCAGCGCGAGCGCCGCGGCGGCCCAGCCGGCGGCAACGGGGGAACCGGGGGCGGGGGTGAACCCGAATGCGACGTTCGCGTTGTCCAACGAGCGGCTGACGTCGGACTCGGATGTGCTCTGGCACGGGTTCCTGACGGGGCTGCGCGGGTTCGAGCATTTCTACGACCCGATCGGGCAGCCGATCTATTTCGAGAGCCCGTTCATCAACACGAGCGCGCGGCTGCTGTATCTGCACCACGAGTTCGCGAGCGGGTCGCAGCTGATGGGCGGGCACGTGGACGTGCTGGCGGCGCAGGCGCGGCTGGCGGTGACGGAGCGGCTGGCGATCATCGCGACCAAGGATGGGTACTCGTGGCTGGATGCGGGGCTGCTGCCGAAGGACGAGGGGTGGAACGACATCGCGATCGGTGCGAAGTACGCGTTCATCGTGGACCGGGAGAACGACTTCGTTTTGACGGGCGGGGCGCGGTGGCAGTGGGGCAACGGCGATGGGAAGGTGCTGCAGGGGTGGTCGCAGGAGATCAGCCCGTTCGTGAGCTTTGCGAAGGGGTTCGACAAGCTGCACCTGATCGGGGATTTGTCGTGGCGGATCCCGCTGGACCGGGACAAGGGGAACACGATCTTCCAGTGGGACCTGCACGCGGACTACGAGATCCTGCCGGGGCTTGCGCCGTGCGTCGAGCTGCACGGGCTGCACTACTGGACGAACGGGTCGCGGCTGCCCCTGAAGGTGGGCGGGCTGGACTACGCGAACATCGGGTCGTCGGATGTGGCGGGGAGCGCGGTGGTGTGGATGGGGCTGGGCGCGCGGTGGAAGCTGACGCCGAACGTGTCGGTGGGATCGACGTACGAGTTTGCGCTGACCAACCGGAACGCGGACATCATGGACGACCGGGTGACGGTGGATGTGACGCTGACGTGGTAGCGCGGCGCGTGGGCGTGAGCGGCGGGGCACGGGCGGATCGCCCGAGCCGTTTTCACTGGCCGGCGAGCCAGGCGTTGAGGAAGGTGAAGATGTCGGAGGCGGTGGTCCGGCCGTCCTCGTCGGCGTCGCCGTCGCCGGCGAGCCAGGAGTTGATGAAGTCGAAGATGTCGGCGGTGGTGACCTCGCCGTCGGCGTTCCAGTCGGAGGCGAGGGGGGTGGCGACGATGTCGAGGACGGTGCTCGAGCAGGCGGAGGTCGGGACGTTGATGGTCATGTCGACGGCGGTGTGCGGGCCGTAGGCGGTGCGGCCGGATTCGGCGTGCGAGGCCGGGGCGCCGTCGATGGAGATGTCGGCGGAGATGATCTGGAAACCAGCCAGGCCACCGACGGTGTATGTGCCGTTGCCGGTGAAGGACTGGTTCGAGGTCGTGCCCCGGAGATAGATGTTGGTGATCGAGAAGCTCTCCAGGATGGAATCGGAGGAGGTCGGGGTGAGGGCGAAGGAGCCGCGGAGGGGCTCGTTTCGCTGGGAGTCGCAGGTGCATCCGAGGAGGCAGGATTCGCCGATGGCGCTCGGGGCGCGGACGTGGTAGATGTTGTTCGGGGGGACGGCGAGGGCGGGGAGTGGGAGAGAGGCGAAGAGGAGGGCGGCGAGGGGGGTCTTCATTCTGGGGCTCCTTGCGGGGGTGAGTGTGTCTCAAGACGATCGCGACATCCGGCGCGTGCGGATGCAGGGCGCGGCCGTCTAAGCGCGAAACACGCACGAGCGAGCAAGGAAGGGGAAGATGGGTGCGGGAGGTTTGCTCGCGGAGCTTGGCCGGAATCAGGCGCCGGCGAACCAGGCGTTGAGGAAGGTGAAGATGTCCTGGGTGTCGGCGACGGTGTCGTCGTTGGCGTCGCCGTCGCCGGCGAACCAGGAGTTGATGAAGTCGAAGAGGTCGGCGGTGGTGACCTCGCCGTCGGCGTTCCAGTCGGAGGTGAAGGGGGTGGCGGTGATGTTGAGGACGGTGAAGGTGCAGTCGTTCTGGAGCGAGATGGTGGTGTCGATGACGGTGCGTCGGAGGTAGGCGCGCCGGGCGTAGTCGGAGTGGACCGGGGGCATGCGGTTGATGGCGACGTCGGCGGTGGTGCGCTGCTCGCCGGGGAGGCCGTTGCCGACGATGTACTC
>DASZWV010000295.1:0-10501 GCA_035546115.1 Phycisphaerales bacterium | reverse complement strand
CGCACGCAAGTCTTCAACGATCGGCGATGGAAACCGCGTCGATCCAGATCCTGTTGCAGGCCGTGTCGTCCACCGCCATCGCTGGGGGCCTGGTGTACACGGCCCTGCAGTTCCGCAAGGCCCGCGAGGCGCAGCACTTCGGCAACTTCGCCAAGCTCGTGGAGATGCAGATGCACCTGCGCGAGATGCGCGTGGGCGACCCGTCGCTGGCCAAGGTGTACCGGGGGGATGTGGCCTTCACGGACACCCTCCCCACGCCGCAGGAGCGCGAGCGGGCCGTGCGCGAGTACTTCTTCAACCTCATGCAGCTCTCGGTGTTCGAGATCGTCTGGTTCGGCTTCCGGCGCGGGCAGATCCCCGAGGACTACTTCCGCTCGTGGGAGAAGCGGATGCACGAGATCGTGGCCGAGCGGTCCTTCATGGACATGTGGACCTCGCCGAGCATGAAGTTCATGCACGATGAGTTCCACGAGTACATGGCGGGCATGGTTGCGCTGGTGGCCAAGCGGCCGACCGCGTAAGCCGGGAGCGGATTGGTCAGAACAGGCCGCTGGCGAGCACGAACAGGCCGATGCCGACGCCCATCTTGACCACGAAGGTGATCACGGCCACCAGCCAGGCGTCCTCGAGGTCGAGCTCCATGAGCTGCATGAGCAGGCCGATGTACACGATCCCCGTGATGATCCAGCCGATCCACGAGACGAAGGGGATCGGGTGGACGACGGCATCGACGGCGTCGGTGATCGCGTACACCGCGCCCAGGCGGAGGAACGTCACGCCCAGGGGCTCATCGAAGCCGATGAACATCATGCTGCAGAGCACGTAGGCGATGAAGCCGACCGCCAGCAGGATGGGGTACGAGACGATGTAGTAGAGCGCGGCCTTGGAGCCCGCGAGGGCGCCGGCCCCCGCGGCGGAGCCCCCGAGCGAGCCGGCGATGAACTCGGCAAGAACGACGACCGCGACGCCGATGCCGATGAGGATCAGCGGCTTGATGTACATCTCGCGGAGCGTTTGTTGCTCGGACTTCTGGCCGGCCTTGAGGCGGGGGTTGATGGTGCCGCACTCCGGGCAGCGGGCGGTCTTCAGTCCGCGGAGGTCGTAGCCGCACTGCACGCAGGGCTTGGGGGGCTTGGCGGCCCTCGGCGCGGGCGGCTGGCCGGCGGGGTCGGGGATGTTGTCCCCGCCGATTGCGTTGCCGGTGCGCCGGTCGTGCCCGCACGCGCGGCAGAGGGGGCCCGAGCCCATCGGCGTGCCGCAATCCGGGCAGAGCTCGAGATCGGCCCCGGCGGTTCGGGTGGATCGCCGGGGCGCGGGTTCGGGCTCATCGGCGAGCGGGATGGTGCCGTCGTCGGGCGCGACGGCGGAGGAGGCCGCCACGCCGGCGGGCGCGCGGAACCGCTCGGCGCAGGCGGCGCAGAAGAGGCGGCCCGCGGCGTCCTTGAAGCGGCGGGCGTGCCGGACGTCGGTTCCGCAGGAGGCGCAGGCTTTGGGCTGGTCGGACATGGGGCGTCACTCGGCGCCGGATGATGCGGACATCATAACAAGTTTCCGCGCTCCACAAGGCCATGGGTATCGGCGATCGCCCGCCCGACGCGTGGGGGCTGAGGCGGATGCCGACAGGCCCACGGGGTGAAACGGTCGTCACGCGCGGTTCACCGAAGGCAGGAGTCGCGTGCGGATACTCCGCGATGGAGAGACTATTTCGAGAGGGCTGCCGTGAACCGTGCGCTGAACTTCCTGCTCGTTGCGCTGCTTGTGCTCCTGCTCATTGGTCTGATCCCCGCATGGCCGTACAGCGCGGGATGGGGGTACTACCCGGCGGGGGGCGTCGGCCTGCTCCTGATCGTGCTGCTCCTGGTGCTCTTCCTCGGCACACCGAAGGGACGGGACGCGTGACGTGGGTGCAGGTCCATACTCGCCGCGGCGGCCGGGGTCTGGTGGCGTGTGCGCCCACGGTCCTGAGCGGCCGGTGGGGGAAAATCAGCCGCGCGATTGGCGTACCACGACGCGATCGCTGGCGGAACCACCGCCACCGGGTTCGCTGACCGGGAAGCAGGGGGGGCCCGGGGGCCGGCGACCGGGGGGGGGGGGGGGCGGGGGGGCTAGCGAGCATTTGCGAATACAGTGCAATGGTCTCGGGGCGCTGCGACATCCTTGCGGCGGGGGGCCGGCCCGTCTGCAAGGAGATTGGATCATGCTGAAGGCTTCTGCGATCGTGCTTGGCGTGTGCGTCGGCGGCTCTGCGCTGGCCGGGTCGGTGACGCTCACCGAGCTTCCATCGGGAACGAACGCGGGGAATCCGCAGTACACGATGATCAACAGATCCGGCATGCTCGCGGGCAACCGCCAGTGGTATGCGACGTTCTGCTGGGATGCGAGCGCCGGCCTGATGGCGACAGACCCGTCGGGCGCCGGCGTGCCGACGCTCTCGGGCACGTGGATCGACGGCCTGAACGACTCGGGCCAGGTGCTCGGGAACGGCTGCATCCCGCCTCCGGGCGGCAACGGCACATGCGGGACGTATCTGTTCCGCGCCCAGGCATGGTCGGGAACGGTGAGCACAACGCGGCTGGACTTCACGACGCTCGGGGGGGTGTTCGCTCAGCCGGGGTACCTGAGCGACATCCAGTTCTCCGCCCGCGGATCCGTGGCCGCGACGTTCAATCTGATCTCGACGTACGCGAAGCATCCGATCGTGTACACGGATGCGGACGGATGGCGCGACCTGAGTTCGTTCGTGCCGGCGGGCTACAACGCGCAGGTGATGGCGATGAACGCGCAGGACCACGTCCTGCTGGAGATCGGCAACCAGATGTACCTCTGGACCGCCGAGACGGGCGCGGTCTACGTGCCGAACCAGCCGACGATGGCCGTGGGCGTGGGCATGAACGACTCCGATGAGATCGTGGGCTGGACGGCCCTTCCCACGGGCAACGCCACGTTCCGGCTGAGCCCGACCCGGGGCTACCAGATCGTCGCGGGCACCGGGCAGTTTGCGAGCGCATTCCCCACGGCGATCAACAACGCGGGCATGGTGATCGGCAACTATGCGGGCGGCACGTTCCTCTACACGGATGCGACGGGACCGACCGACCTCGGCCTGCCGAGCAACCTGCTCGGCTTCAACAATCGCGGGGATGTGCTCGCGGCGGGGCATGACCCGATGACGTACGAAGAACTCCCGATGATCAAGCTGTTCGGCCGCCCGGCCGCGATGGTGCAGGATGTCGTGGATCCGTCGCTCTCGAAGCTGAAGATCACCGGCATCTCCGCGATCAACGACCACGGCACGTACGCCGTATGGGGTACGCGGGCCGGAACGACCTCGACGCAGGCGGCGTTTCTGGTGACGCCGGAACACTGCACGGCCGACTTCGACGGCTCGGGCGCGGCGGAAGTGGCCGACATTTTCGCGTTCCTCAACGCGTGGTTCGCCGGGAACCCGGCGGCCGATGCGGACGAGAGCGGATCGCTGGGAACGGCGGACATCTTCGCCTTCCTGAACGCCTGGATGACCGGTTGCTGAAGAAAAGGCCTTGAAAATCCGGAATCTGTTTGGTATCTTTCGGCCCGTGTCCAGTTCCTTCGACAAGGCCGATCGGATCCCACGTGAAGCGCCGCTGGATGACCGCATCCGGACGGCGCTTTCTTCGTACTGGGGCTTCACGGAGCTGCGGCCGCTGCAGATGGAGGCCGTGCGGGCGGCGCTCGCGGGGCGCGATGCGCTGGTGGTGCTGCCCACGGGCGGCGGCAAGTCGCTCTGCTACCAGCTCCCCCCACTGCTGCGGCAACCGGGCGAGGCCTCGCTGTGCGTCGTCGTGTCGCCGCTGATCGCGCTCATGAAGGACCAGGTGGATGGACTCAGGCTCGCGGGGTATCCGGCGGGAGCGCTGAACTCCGGGTCTTCGCGCGAGGACGGCGCGGCCGTGCGGCGCGAGGTGGAGGCCGGGAACATCAAGCTGTTGTTCGTCGCGCCAGAGCGTCTGCTGGGCGACGGCTTCATCGCGTGGCTGGTGCGGCTGGGGGAGCGCGACCGCACGCGCGGCGTCGCGAGCATCGCGATCGATGAGGCCCACTGCATCAGCCAGTGGGGACACGACTTCCGGCCCGAATACCGTCGGCTGGCGGAGCTGCGCGAGGCGCTCCCGGGCGTGCCGATGCAGGCGTTCACGGCGACGGCGACGCCGCGGGTGCGCGAGGACATCGTGCAGCAACTCCGCATGCACAAGCCGGAGGTGCTGGTCGGAACGTTCGACCGGCCGAACCTGACGTACCGGATCATCCCGCGGATCGGCAACGGCGAGACCCAGATCGAGGAGGTCCTGCGGCGGCATGGCGCGGGCTCGGATGGGTCCGAGGCGGCGATCGTGTACTGCATGAGCCGGGCGCAGACGGAGCGTGTCGCCGCGGGACTCTGCGCCCGTGGGCTCAAGGCCGAGGCGTACCACGCTGGGATGAGCCCGGAGTCGCGCCACCGCGTGCAGGATGCGTTCGCGAGCGAGCGGCTCAACATCGTCGTGGCGACGGTGGCGTTCGGGATGGGCATCGACCGGGGCGATGTGCGGTGCGTGATCCACGCGTCGATGCCCAAGACCGTCGAGGCGTACCAGCAGGAGACGGGTCGCGCCGGGCGCGATGGCCTGCCGTCCGAGTGCGTGCTGCTGCACCAGGGCGGGGATGTGCAGAAGTGGATATCGCTCATCGAGCGTTCGGCCGGGCAGGCCGAGGTGCACGTGCCTCGCGAGGTGATCGAGGCGCAGATCGAACTGATCAACGAGATGGGGCGGATGGCCTCCGGGGTGCGGTGCCGGCACCGGGCGCTGAGCGAGTACTTTGGCCAGGAGTATGCGCCGCCGCAACAACCCGCCAACGCGGAGCGTGCGGGCTCCCCGAACGGATGCGGCGCGTGCGATGTGTGCCTGGGAGAGATGGAGTCGGAGGAAGACTCGACCACGGTCGCGCGCAAGATCCTGTCGTGCGTCGCCCGGCTTCGGGGCACCGGGCTGCACGAGCAGGCGTTCGGCGCGGCGTACATCGCGGATGTGCTGCGCGGCGCCGGACTCGGAAAGATCGTCGAGCGCAAGCACCACCTGCTCTCGACATTCGGGCTGCTCAAGGGCGTGGCGCGGGAAAACATCATCGGGCACATCGGGCAACTCGTGGATGCGGGCGTGCTGGCCCGGGCGCCGGGGGAATATCCGACGATCCATCTGACGCGCTCGTCGGGAACCGTGCTTCGCGGCGAGCGCGACGTGAAGCTGCTGCGGGCCAAGTCCGCGGAGCTGGTGGCCGCGGGGGATCGGGCGCGGAAGCGCGTGGACTACTCGGGCGTCGCGGCCGCGCCGCTGAGCGCGGAGGAGAGGTCGCTGTTCGAGGTGCTGCGCAGGCTCCGTCGCGAGATCGCCGACGGGCTGGGCGTGCCGCCGTTTGTCGTGTTCGGGGATGCGGCGCTCGAGGAGATGTGCCGCGTGCGCCCGGGGTCGCTGGCGACGTTCGCGCACATCAAGGGCGTCGGTCGGTCGAAGCTGGAGCAGTTCGGGGAGCGGTTTGTCGGGGCGATCGGGGAGCACTGCGCGGCGAACGGATTGGCGTTGGATGCACTGGCGGGCTCGCGGCCGCGACCGATCTTGGCCGAGTCGGCACGTGACGCGGCGTCGTCGATGAACGATGCGAAGCGGAGGGCGTTCGATCTGTTCGGGCGCGGCATGGGCGTGGATGAGGTGGCGGGACAGATCGGTCGAGCCCGCTCGACGACGAGCGACTACCTGCTTGAGTTTGTCGAGCTGAAGCGGCCACGGGACGTCGGACCGTGGGTCAGCGCGGCGGACTATCGACGGGTAATCGAGGCGTCGGAGAAGCTGAACGCCGAGCGGCTGAAGCCCATCTACGAGGAGCTGGGCGGCACGGTGGGGTATGAGCAGATTCGGATTGTGTTCCTCCACCGGGCGGCCCAGGCCTCATCGGGCATTGGGGATCGCGTGTAGGACGCTTTTCTTCGTTCTCCCGCCTACCCTGATGCCCCCACGGCGTGCCGGGCTTGCAAGCGGGCGGCGTTTTCGCCCCCCCGTCGAGCGTGGAAAAATCAGAAAGGGTGGCGCACATGTACGCCATCATCAACGAGGGCGGCGGGCAGCGGAAGGTTGTGCAGGGCGACGAGATCCTGATCGATCTCGTGGACGGCGGCACGGCCCAGGTCGGCAAGGCGATCACGTTCAAGGAAGTGCTGCTGGTCGGCGGCGCGGAGGGGGGCGGCAATGCCAAGATCGGCAAGCCGTTCGTCCCCGGGGCGTCGGTCACGGCGGAGATCACCGAGGCGGTCGTCCTCGGCGAGAAGCTCACCGTTCAGTACTTCCAGCCCAAGAAGGGCTCGCGTCGCCGGACCGGTCACCGCCAGCGGTACACGAAGGTGAAGGTGACCGGGATCGCCGGGTAGGCTCGCGGCATCTTTCGCAAAGGAAAGAACAAAGGCCGGAGGCGACTGCCCCCGGCCTTTTTCGTTGGTCGCTGCAGGAACGGTCAGCGAGCGCGGCGAGCCTTCTTGGCGCCGCGACCGGGCTTGTGCTTGCCGTTGGCGGAGACGACCTTGCCCTTGGCGACCTTGATCGCGCCGGCGCGCTGGATGATGTGGCCGCACTCCTTGCAGGTGCGCCGTTCGGCGGGGCCGCCCCAGAAATCGTGCATGATGACGGCGAGGTCCTTGTCGACCTGCTTGAGGCGCCAGTTCACCTCGTGCACGAGCTCATCGCACTGCGGGCAGTACCAGCGCAGGCCGTCGAGCTGGCCCTCCGGCCGGGGAAACTCGACGACCATGCCGAGCGTGTTCGCGGGGCGCTGCGGACGGTGCGGCACCCAGCGGGGAAGGAGAAACAGCTCGCCCTCCCTGATGATCACGTCACGCGGCGGGGAGCCGTCGAGCGGGCGCACGCGCAAGGCGATGTCGCCCTTGAGCTGATAGAACAGCTCCTCGGTCGGGTTGACGTGGAAGTCGTTGCGCGTGTTGGGCCCGCCGGAGACGAAGAGGATCGCATCGTCGCTCTCGGTGAAGAGCTGCTTGTTGCTCACCGGGGGCTTGAGGTGCTTGGCGTTGGCCTTGATCCACTTCGCAAGGTTGATCGTGGGGCGGATGGGCTGATCGATGTGGTCGGCGGGGATGGTTGGTCCATTGCGTGGCATGGCGCAGCATAGGCCGCGCGCAACCCTATTGCGGACTCATATGGCCGATTTGTGCGGTTCGCTACCGACCCTTGATCGCGACCTTCTTCCGCAGCGCGGGCGGACGCGAGTCTCGCGCGATCGATGCAGGCTTGCCGGGGCTCTTGATGGATGGACGAACAGCGCCGGCGGAGCGGCCCGCGGGGGCCTTGGCGGCCGCGGAGCGACCGGACTTCAGGTCGGCCGGGAAGCTCATCTCCTTCGGGGGCGGGTTGATGACGCCGCTGGGCGGGCTGACAACCTGGCCGCAGTGCACGCAGGTGCGGAGGGTGGCGTCGGACCAGAACTCCTCCATCATGCGCTTGAGCTGGCCGGAGATATCGGCGAGCTCGAACTGCTCTTCGTAGACGACCTCGTTGCAGCGATCGCAATAGAAGCGGAGCATGTCGTCCTCGCCGCGAGGGCGGCGACGCTCGACGACGAGACCCACCGTGCCCGCGGCACGCTGCGGCGAGTGCGGAACGTTCGGGGGCAGGAGGAACAGTTCGCCCTCGCGGATGGGGATGTCGCGCTGCTGGCCCACGCCGTCGATGATGCGCAGGGTGATATCGCCCTCGACCTGGAAGAAGAGCTCCTCGGTCGGGTTGATGTGGAAGTCCTTGCGGTGGTTGGGGCCTCCGACGACCATGACGATGAAGTCGCGGTCTTCCCAGACGCACTTGTTGGCGACGGGCGGCTTGAGCAGGTGGCGATGGTCGTCGATCCAGGCCTTCAGGTTGAGGGGAGAGGTGAGTGTGCTCATGGCCTTTTCTCGGGGTGGGTCGCTTTGCTTGGTTGTAGTCGGATGCACGTGGGAATAGCCGCCTGACGACTCGGGGGCGCCTTCCGTGCGGCCGCGGGCGGTATTGTGGAACTACACGGTATCGAGTTTCCCACACATCGTCCACAGGCCAGAACAGGCCCCGGACTTGAAGCAGGGGGACGCACGACCCACAATGGGGCATGACGTCAGTGCATCCCCGTGCCCGCGTTGCGCTTGAGACCACGTTGCTGCTGCACGGCGTGCCACGAGAGGCTGCGCGGCCACTTGCGGCGAGGTTACAGGGCGTTGTGGAGCGTGAAGGGGCAACCCCCCGTCTGGTGGGGGTCTTGGCGGGAAATCCGATCGTGGGGATGAGCGACGACCAGTTGGAGCAACTGCTGGCGAGCGCCGAGCCCGTCTCGAAGGTCAACACGGCAAATATTGGCCAGGCGATGTTCCGCAAGCGGCACGCCGCCACGACCGTGAGCACAACGATGGAGTTGGCCGCGCGGGCGGGCGTGAGCGTGTTCGCGACGGGCGGAATCGGCGGCGTGCACAGGGCCGCGGGAAACGCGAGGTCGTCCGACGTTTCGGCGGACCTGACGGCGTTCACACGGTTTCCGGTGGCGGTGGTGACGAGCGGGGTGAAGAGCATCCTGGACGTCGCGGCGACGCGCGAGATGCTCGAGACGCTCGGTGTGCCGGTCGTCGGCTATCAGACGGATGCGTTTCCGGCGTTCTATCTGCGCGAGCCCGACGGGCCGGGCGTGGGGCGGGTGGATGCGCGGTTCGATGATGTGCTGGAACTCGCGAAGTTCGTGCGGTTCGAACTCGCGCGGACGAACCGCGGGATCGTGGTGTGCAACCCGATACCGAAGGAGCACGAGATCAAGGCTGCGGATTGGCGGATGTGGCTGGCCGAGGCGGAGGCCCGCGTAGCGGGCGCCGGATCCGGGCGCGACGCCACGCCGGCGCTGCTCGGGGCGCTGCACGAGATCTCCGGCGGTGCGACTCTGCGGGCGAACATCGAGCTGGTCGTGAGCAACGCGGCGCTGGCCGCGAAGATCGCGCGGCTGATGGTCGAGTGACCGGGGATCAGACCGTGAGCGTGCCGCGGCCGACGGTCACGGCGTGGCCCGCGATGCGGACGCGGTCGCCGTCGAGCTCGCACCACATCTCGCCGGCACGGTGCGAGACCTGGTGGGCCGTGAGGTGCTTCTTGCCGAGGCGCTTGGCCCAGTAGGGCACGAGCAACGCGTGCATCGATCCCGTGGCGTGGTCCTCGTTCAGGCCGTGGCGGGGCGCGAAGTAGCGGCCGACGTAGTCGTGCCCGGCGGCGGGGGCGGTGACCGCGAAGCCCTGGGCGTCGAGGCGAGCGAGGCGGGAGAAGTCGGGCTCGAGCTCGTGGATCGCCCGCTTGTTGTCGAAGACGGCGACGAGCGTCTCGCCGGAGATGTGGACCTCCGAGGGCTCGTGCCCGAGCGCGGCACAGAGATCGTTCGTGATTCGCACGCGGACGGGCGGGCGGGCGCGCATGGCAAGGACGTAGCGGTCATCATCGCGCGAGACGGGCAGGTCGCCCGCATCGGTGGCGAAGGTGATGTCGCCGCGGACGCCCATGTGGTCAAAGAGCACGTGGGCCGCGGCGAGGGTGGCGTGGCCGCAGAGCTCGAACTCCTGTCGGGCGTTGAACCAGCGAAGGCCAATCTTCTTGCCTTTGGAGCCTTTGCCGGCCTGCACGAAAGCGGTCATCGGCTGATTGGTCTCCGCGGCGATGGCCTGCAGAAGCGCATCGTCGGGCCACTTGCCGTCGATGAGTACGACGGCCGCAGGGTTGCCGTGGAGGGGGCGCGAGGTAAAGGCGTCGACGTGGAAGATGGGAAACGAGATGCGCCCGGTGCGGGCCGGAGGGGCGGGAACCCGGCGTGCCACAGGCTTTCGGCGACTTCGTCCCTTCGCGGGCTTGCGTGCGGATTGCTTGGTCTTGGGCATGGGGGATCACCGGCGGCTTGCGCCGCTCGGCTCGGATCATTTCTTCGCGGGCTCGGGAAGGACGTTGCGGACGTAGAGCTCCTTGAGCTGCGGTTCGGTGACCAGGCCGGGGGCGCCGGTCATGAGATCCTGGCCGATCTGCGTCTTGGGGAAGGCGATGACGTCGCGGATGTTGTCGGTGCCGACGAGGTGCATGATGAGCCGGTCGAGGCCGAAGGCGATGCCGGCGTGCGGCGGGGCCCCAAACGAGAGCGCTTCGAGCAGGAACGAGAACTTCTCGCGGGCTTGCTCGGGCGTCATGCCCAGCAGCTTGAAGACCTTGGACTGGACCTCCTGGTTGTGGATGCGGACCGAGCCGCCGGCGATCTCCGAGCCGTTGAGAACCATGTCGTAGCCCGCGGAGACGATGGACTCGATGGTGACCTCATCCTCGGTGTCGGCGTCGAGGAAGGCCTGCATCTGGTCGTCGCGCGGCGAGGTGAAGGGGTGGTGCATGGCGACCCACTTGCCCGTTTCCTTGTTGCGCTCGAACATCGGGAAATCGACGACCCA
>DASZWV010000294.1:0-8621 GCA_035546115.1 Phycisphaerales bacterium | reverse complement strand
GTTTCCCTGCGCCGATCCGTACGTCGAGCGCCTCCTCGAGGGCTTCGCCTATCTCTCCGCCCGCGTGCAGCTCAAGCTCGACGCCGAGTTCCCGCGCTTCACCCAGACCCTCCTCGAGACCGTCTGCCCGCACCTGCTCGGGCCCACGCCCTCGCTGCCGAAGGTCGAGAGAGCCTGGGTTCTCTGGAGAGGGCCGCGCGCATCATTGGCGGCGGGCCGCCGGCGCCACCCATCGACCGCTCGCGGCTATGCCACGGCGAGCGACGGCTCGCGCGCGGGCTCAAGGTGCGCGCCGGCCAGATCGCGCAGCGCGGGCGTCGGGCGGTCGTGGCTCGCGATGAGCAGGTACTCGACGTTGCGGAGCTTGCCGACGCGGCCGACCTTCTCACCCCGCGGGTTGTAGATGCCGATCTGCGCGCCGACGTAGCGCTTGAAGTCGAAGGCGAGCGTGGTGATGTGCTCGCGTCCGCCCGCGTCGCCGAGCATGGCGCGGAGATCGTCGAGGCTCAGGAACCCCTCGTTGCTGAACGAGACGATGAGATGGCGGGCGCGGCAGGCGTTGATGACCCTCGCGAGCGCCTCGGCGCAGGTCCGCCGCGAGTTGAAGATGCTCTGGCGCGTGCGGACGTCCTCGCGCTTGCAGGCGACGCCGTAGACGGGGGGCTTGTCCCAGCGGATGAGCGACTCCCAGATGTGGTAGTTGCCGAGGTAGCTGTGCTGGTTGTACGGCGGATCGATGTACGCGGCGTCGGCCTCGAGCGCGCCCGCGGCGGCGAGGGCGTCGAGCTGGTGGGCGTGGCCCTTGCCGTGGGCGGCGCGCGGGAGAAGATCGGGGAGGCGGAGGGCGAGGTCGTTGTGGGCGCGCGGGGCCCAGGACTTCAAGTACGCCATCTGCAGTCCGGTGGTGGAGTCCACGCGGTCGGCGGCCTCCATGAGGGAGACGAGGAGGATGGATTCGAGCTCGGGGTCGAGGTGCTTGCGCGCGATGGCGTCGCGGATGGCGTCGATGCGGGCGCCGTTCTTGGGCTGGAAGAAGCGGGACCGCTCGCAGAAGGTGCTCGTGAAGTAGCCGGGGGCGCCCGCGAGGGCGTTGAACTCGGCGATGAGACCGGCGGCGGCCGCGCCGTGGGTTTCGGCGTCGGACTGCACGTAGCAGCGGGCGAGCGTGGCCGCGTAGGCGTTGTGGTCGTTGGCGAGAACCCGGTAGCCCGCGGCCTTGAGGGCATGGCCGACGCGGGAGGTGCCGGAGAAGAGGTCGATGACGGTGCGGGTGTTCGGGAGAGCGCGGACGGCCTCGAGGATCGACGGGATGAGCGTGCGCTTGGAGCCGAGGTACTTGATCATGGAGGCGAGGGCGTCAAGGCAAAGGGCGTCGAGGCAACGAGTGACAGCATCGGCCAGTTGCTGCCCTGGACTCGATGCCTTGATGGCTGGATGCCTTGGCGCTCCGCTCAGAAGCGGAGGTGGGCCGGCTTCTCGGCCGGCGGCCGGTGGCCGAGGATGGCCCGGACGAGGATGAGGTCGCGCGGGCGGGTGACCTTGATGTTGGTCGGATCGCCCTCGACGACCACGACGAGCTCGCCGAGCCGCTCGATGAGCTGGGCGTCGTCGGTGCTGGTGAGGTCCTTCTGGGCGTAGGCCTTCAGCAGGAGTTCGCGCTCGAAAAGCTGGGGCGTCTGCACGGCGACGAGGCGGGTGCGGTCGATGGTCTGTTCGACGCAGCGGGCGCCGGGCCTGGGGGCGGATGCGCCGAGGATGGCCGCGAGCGGGTCGGCCTCCTTGGAGGTGAGGAGCTCGGCGGAGACGCGCTTGAGCGTGTCGGCGACGTCGATGGCGGGGATGACGGCCCTGTGGCTGGATTTCGCGGCATCGATGACGCGCTCGATGACGTCGGCGGGCGTGGCGGGTCGGGCGGCGTCGTGCACGGCGATGTGGGTGCAGTCGGCGGGGACGAGCTTGAGGGCGTTCGCGACGGTCTCGTAGCGGTGGTCGCGCCCGCCCTGGCAGAGCTTCACGCCGAGGATGCCGAGCTTGTCGGCGTGGCGGGCCTTGAACTGCTCGTAGCGGGCGGGGTCGGCGGGGCCGGCGACGATGATGGCGTGGGCCTCCTCGAGCTTGTTGAAGAGCTCGACGGTGCGGTGCAGGAGGGGGCGGCCGCCGAGGTCTTCATCGATCTTCTGGCGTTCGAGCTCGCCGCCGGTGGCGGCCTTGGAGGCCTCGATGTAGCGGCGGGATGAGCCCGCGGCGGGGATGATGACGGCGATTCGCATGGGGGAAAATAGGGGAGAAGTCGCGGGGGCGTGGGGGGGTGGAGATTGACGGGGCGGATGCGGTGCGGCATACTCGCGGAATGGCGTATGTCTGGATCGCGCTCGGGATCGTGGCGGCGGTGGTGGGGCTCCTCGTGCTGGCGGGGGTCGTGCTGTACGTGCTGGGCGGGAAGATCCCGATCGAGCACGAGGCGACGAGCGTGATCGAGATCCATGCGCCGGTGGAGAAGGTGTTCGAGGCGATCGCGGATGTGCAGAGGCATCCTGAGTGGTCGCGGGGCGTGTCGCGGGTGATCGTGATGCCCGACACCCTGCACGGGGGCGTGCCGATGCAGACGGTGCGCATGGAGATGGGGCATCACTCGCTCGTGCTCGTGCGGACGAGATACGAGCCGCCGATGCTGCTGGAGCGGACGATCACGGACAATCGGGGGCCGTTCAGCGGGACGTGGCTGTACCGGCTGCGGCGGATGCCGGACGAGGCGGGCGAGCCGGTGTGCGAGGTGAGGCTGACCGAGCGCGGGCGCGTGCCGTCACCGGTGTTCCGGGCGCTGATGAAGCACGTGATGGGATATCACAAGTTCACGCACGCGCACGTGCGGGCGCTGGCGGGGAGATTTGAGGTGAGGGCGAGGGAGCCGAGGAGGGGGTAGGGGATGGAACTCTTGAAGTGGTATTTCAAGTCGCTGTGGGCGCCGGATCCTCCGCCTTGGCCCGCATGAACAGCGGCTCGCCCTTGGCGATGGTGTGGCCGGGCTGCAATGCATGCGGGCCGCCGAAGACGGCGAGCTCCGCCAGCGGGGCCTTGAAGCCCGAGTCGATGTTCGCCGGATCGATGAGCGGCGAGCAGTTCCAGGTGCGCCAGAGCTGGGACACTTTGTGGGGCATGGCGGGGAAGAGGAACAGCGAGGCGACGCGGACGCCCTCGGCGCAGAGCATGAGGATGTGCGCGAGCTGCTTGCGGAGCCTCTCGGCCTGATCGGGGTTCTTCTCCATGTCCTTGGCGATGGAGAACGGGCGCGTGTGGTTGATGAACAGGTCGATCTGGCCCGCGAGCGTGGTGCCCTGCATGAGGGCCTCGTCGAGGCGGAAGGCCGCGTGCTCCTGCGAGGCCTGGCGGAAGGCGGTGCTCGCGAGGGAGCGGAAATCGAACGCCACGCCGTCGTCCACCCGGTAGGTCGTCCAGTCGGTGCCCGTGGGGGAGGTGTGCGCGGTGTCCACGGCGGGGAGCTTGCCGCCGAAGTACTTCTCGACCATGTTGCCGACGCGCGAGGCGCAGTTGCCGATGCCGTTGGCGAGGTCGGCGTTGTAGACCTCGACGAACTTGGCGTAGGAGAAATCGGCGTCGGTCTCGCGCAGCGGGCCCTGTGTGAGCAGGTACCAGCGGAGCGCATCGAGGGTGTAGCGGTCGATGTACGCCTTGAGCAGCGGCAGATCGATGAAGTTGCCCAGCGTCTTGGACATCTTCTTGCCCTCGCTGATCCAGAACGAGTGCGCGTAGACGCACCTGGGCGTGGGAAGGCCCAGGGCCATGAGCAGCGCGGGCCAGATCACCGCGTGGAACCAGAGAATCTCCTTGCCGATCGCGTGCACCTCGGCGGGCCAGTACCTGGCGCGGTCCGCGGGGACGCCCTGCGCGGCGGCGATCTTCGGGTCGATGACGCCGACGGCCGTGGCGTAGTTCAGGAGCGCATCGATCCACACGTACGTCACGTGGCCCTCGGCGCCGGGGATCGGGATGCCCCAGGAGAAGTTCGTGCGGCTGACGGGGACGTCCTGCAGGCCCTCTTTCATCCGGCCGCGGACCTCGTTGAAGCGGGCGGAGGGGCGGACGAAGTCGGGGTTCTCGTCGAAGAACTTTTCGAGGGCGGGCTGCCACTTGGAGAGCTTGAAGTAGTAGTTCTGCTCCTTGGCCTTGACCAGGGGCTTGCCGTTGAAGGCGGTGTAGTTCTTCTCGCGGGCGGCGTTCTCGGTGACGTACTCCTCCTGGCCCTCGTCGTACCAGCCCTCGAAAGTGCCGAGGTAGATGTCGCCGCTGGCGATGAGGCGCTCGATGGCGGCCTGCACCTGCCTGGCGTGGCGTGCCTGGGTGGTGCGGATGAAGTCGTTGTTGCTCGCGCCGATGAGCTTCATGGCCTCCTGGAAGTGGACGGCGTTCTCATCGGCGAGGGCCTGGGGGCTGATGCCGCGGGCCTGGGCGGACTTCTCGACCTTCTGGCCGTGCTCGTCGGTTCCGGTGAGGAAGAAGGTGTCGCGCCCGAGGAGGCGGGCGAAACGGGCGGCGGCGTCGGCGACGGTGGTGGTGTAGCAGTGGCCGATGTGCGGCTTGTCGTTGACGTAATAGATAGGTGTCGTGATGTAGTAGGGGCTTTGGGCGTGCATGGGGTGGGTCCTGGGGAGGCAAGAGACTAGGAGGAGGAGATTGGCCGCGGGGGCCCGGGCGATGGGTGAGTGTCCGAACGCTGTCGCGGCGGGGGCGTACAAGCCGATGGGGGAATGGGCCGGCGGAGTCTCTATGATGATCGCGGCCAAACCGGAGGGCTCACCATGCGACGCACGCGGACGAACGGATTTGTGGTTGGGGCGATGGGCGTGCTGGGCGTGTGCGGGATGGCCCTTGGGCAGAACGCGCTGGGGGGCGGGCACGCGCTGGATGCGAACCTGAACGCGCTGCAGGGGCGGATCAACCCGCGGGCCACGGGGATCGCCGAGCAGATCCGGTTCAACAACGCCGTGATCTATGGGACGGCGCCCGACGGCAAGACCTTCCAGGGGTCGCTGGGGTATCAGGCGCCCAACGAGTTCGGGGCGAGGGTCGGCTCGGACAGTTTGTACAGGTTCTCGCGAGACTCATTCACGAGCGGGCTCGCCTCGGCGGGCATTCGCGGGTCGGAGGCGCTGCGGTACCAGTTCGCGCTCACGACGGGGCAGTATGTGCCGGGGTTTCTGGCCGCGGCGCCGGTGAGCGTTCCGCGTGGGAGCGACACGGCGACGACGTCGAACTCGACGACGTCGAGCGCGGCGCTGCGGAGCACGGCGGACTATCTGACGATCCAGGCGTCCAAGCCGTCGCTGGTGGGTGTGCGACAGGACGAGTGGGGCGCGGAGTGGATGGCGAAGGCCTCTCCGCTGCTGGGCGTGTCGTGGGTGAAGACGGCCGAGAGCCCGCTGGGGACGGCGCCGACGACCCCGGTTCCCGGCACGGCGCCGACGAGCGTGACGCCGGGCTCGCCGGCGACGGTTCCGACGGGGATGCCGCAGGCGACCCCGCCGCTGGGAACGCCGAGCGCCGTTCGGCCGGAGAGCGCGAGGCTGCAGCCGGGGCTCACGGGCCTGGAGACGCCGGCGGCGGGCGTGGGGAGCCTGCTGGACACGACGCAGGTGGACACGCGCGTTCCGGCGATCTCGACCCGGGCGACGAGCGCGCTGCAGGAGCAGCTGCTCACCCGGTTCCGCGACAACTTTGCGCAGCCGACCAAGTCGGTCGAGGAGGGGGCCAAGCCCGCGCCCGAGACCAAGAGCTTCGATGAGCAACTCGAGATCCTCCATCGCCGCCTGCGCGGCGAGATCGAGACGCCCAAGGAAAAGAACGAGCCGAAGCTGAACCCCGACGGCACCATGCCGCGCCCCAAGGAGCAGGGCAAGCCGGACAAGACCAGGAGCGGCGAGCAGGGGGCGGAGCAGTCGAAGGACAGCAACCTCTCGCCGGAGATGATCAACGCGCTGAAGAAGTCCGGCGAGACCAAGCTGGACCACCTCATCGCGGATGCGCCGCGTCCGGGCAACGAGCACGGCGACATCCAGGGGTATCGCGTGCTCATGGCCGAGGGGGAGGACCTGATGGCCAAGGGGCGGTACTTCGACGCGGAGGAGCGGTTCACGCGCGCGATCGCCTCGCAGCCGCGCGACGCCATGGCGCGGATCGGGCGCGTGCACGCGGAGATCGGCGCGGGGCTGTACCTCTCGGCCGCGGCCAATCTGCGGTCGGTGTTCGCGGAGTTCCCGGAGATGGTGGGGACGAAGTACGCGGCGAACCTGCTGCCGGGCGAGCCGCGGGCGACGGCGATCATGGAGCACCTCGGCAAGGAGGAGAAAAAGGCCGAGAGCCTGCTCGGGCGCGAGTCGGCGCTGCTGCTGGCGTACATGGGGTATCAGCGCGGCGACGACAAGGCGCTCAAGCAGGGCCTGGACGACCTGGACACCCGGATCGTGCAGGGCGAGGCGGGGATGGAAGATCGGACCCTGCTGTCGGTGATCAAGGCGGCCTGGACCAAGTGAGGAGCCCACCGGCCAAGGCGGCCGATTTGAGAAGAACCGGAAACGGGGACTGCATCGAAACTTGACGCTGCGGCGCGCACGCGGCCGGGCTTTTCGGGCGCGGGGGCATACCATCGGCCCATGTGTATGCCCGCCAAGGACGGCGGGAGTCTGGAGGGCGGGGCCGATGTTGACCGGAGAGTTCACCGCAGGGACGACGTTTCGTGCGCGGCGGGAGCGGGTGGCCGCCGAGGACGCCGGAGCGGATCAGCAGACCCCCATGGCCATGGACGGTGTGAACGCACAGGAAAAGGCGAGAACGGAGGCCGCGCGGCGGGCGTCGGGCTCGGATTGGGGCGCGCGGATGCGCGACTTCCTGACCGACGGGAGCGTGAGCGCGCTGTGCGACGAGCTGGGCCGGCTGATGGGCGTTCCGATCTGGCTGCGCGACCAGTCGGGCGAGGACGGCGCGGTCGAGGGGATCATCCCGGTGTGGAGCGATCAGGGAAAATCCGGGGGCGCGGGCGAGGGGCGCGGCGAGGGGCACCCGTGGTCGTTCGTGGATGAGGGCGTGGCGCGCAGGCGGGCCTTCGAGCAGGTCGGCGTGGCGGACGATGGGACGTACGAGACGATCCCGGTGCCCTTGCGGATCTCGACGGGGGTGCTGGGTGCGATCGTGATGTGCCTGCCGCGCGATGCGATGTCGGCGGCGGCGGCGCGGGGACCGGAGGCGTATCGGCTGCAGTCGATCCGGCGGAGCGTGCTGCTGCTGGCGTCGAGCGTGTGCGACGTGTGCGAGGCGCAGGTGGCGCTGAAGAAGCGGGTGCGCGAGCTGGATGCGCTGTACCGGCTGAGCGCGCTGCTGACGGCGGCGGGGACGCCGGAGCAGCTGCTGGACGCGGCGCTGGAGCTGGCGATCCAGGTGCTGCGCGTGGATGCGGGGTCGATCGCGGTGTTCGAGGAGGGCGGGGCGGAGGCCGGGCCGGGGCCGGTGCCGGTGGTCCGGGCGGCGCGCGGGCTGAGCGAGGACTGGGTGACGGACCAGCGGCCGCTCTCGGGCGGCGGCGTGCTGCGCCAGCGGGCGCTGGCGGGGGAGATCATCGCGGTGGAGGACCTGTCGCGCGATCCGAGCATCGAGGACCACGCGCGCGTACAGGAGGAGGGCCTCAAGAGCATGCTCTCGACGGGGCTGATCGATCGCGACACGCCGGTGGGGGTGATCCGGCTGTTCACGCGCTCGCCGCGGGTGTTCACCGAGCAGGAGGGCGAGCTGCTGCGGGCGATCGGCGAGCACCTTGCGAGCGGGATCACGACGGCGCGCCTGCGGAGCATGCGGGCCGAGGACGAGCGGATCCAGCGCCAGGTGCGGCTCGCGGCGGATGTGCAGCGGCGGATGCTGCCGCGGAATCTGCCGCAGGTCTCGCCGTTCGACGTGGCGGCGCACTACGCGCCGAGCTTCGAGCTGGGCGGGGACTTCTACGACTTCATCGTGCTCGGCGGGCACCTGGGGATACTCATCGGCGACGTGGTGGGCAAGGGCGTGGCGGCGGCGCTGCTGATGAGCGCGGTGCGGGCGGCGATCCGGGCGCACGCGCAGGACCTGTACCACATCGACGAGGTGCTGAGCCGGACGAACAAGGCGCTGAGCGACGACACGCTGGACAACGAGTTCGCGACGGTGTGGTTCGGGGTGGCGGACCCGACGTCGCTGAGGCTGACGTATTGCGGGGCGGGGCACGACTGGCCGCTGCTGGTGCGCCTGCCGGCGGCGCACGAGCATCGCGCCGTGGAGGACCGGGACGTGCAGCGCCTGACGGCCGACGGCATGGCGCTGGGGATCGATCCGAACCAGCGATACCCGCAGGGCATGTTCCAGCTCCAGCGCGGCGACGTGCTGGTGACGTTCACCGACGGGCTGCACGATGCGCTGAACTTCGAGGGCAAGCGCTTCGGCGGCACGCGCCTGCGGCGGGCGCTGGTGGAGCTGCTGGCGGCCGAGCCGCGGGCGAGCGCGGCGAGGATCGTCGAGCACGTGATCGCGAAGGTGCGCCAGCACACGGGGCTGAACCGGCGCGTGGACGACATCACGGTGGT
>DASZWV010000293.1:0-2647 GCA_035546115.1 Phycisphaerales bacterium | reverse complement strand
AGAACACCCTGCAGAAGTGGATCAACATGTACGTCGAGCCCAACCCCGGCATGGTCTCCATGGAGCAGCTCGCCGAGAAGCCGCTCGCCGCCGCCGAGGTCGTCGTGAACGCGGACCCCGACGACCCGGGGGTGTACGACGCCCAGTTCTTCCTCCGCCCGCACTTCCAGCTCGAGGGCGTGAACGTGGCCCTGAGCCTCGCGGCCAAGCTTCCCTCGCAGGCCGGGTAACGCCCGGGGCCGCTCGTGCGACCTGTCTACGTGCGGTCCGCGCTGCGCTCCGGGCCCGAACGAATCCGCATCGTCCCAGCGCCCACGATCGCCGCTGAGCAAACGTCCGAACATCCGCACCGCTTTGGAGAACCCCCATGGCCGACATGTATCTCAAGATCGATGGCATCAAGGGCGACGCCACCGCCGACAAGCACAAGGACGAGATCGAGATCTTCTCCTTCAGCTTCGGCGTGGCCCAGCCGTCCGGCGGCCCGCACACATCCTCGGGCGGCCACGCGGGCGGACGCGTGATCCCCTCGGACTTCAGTTTCACCCACAAGGTGGACACGGCCTCGCCGATCCTCTACCTCGGCTGCTGCTCCGGCGAGGTCTTCAAGGAGGCCAAGCTCACGATGCGCCGCGCGAGCAAGGACCAGAAGGTCTTCATGACCTACACGTTCACCAACGTGATCGTCTCGAGCGTCTCCCCGTCGGGCTCCACCGGCGGCGACGACATCCCGATGGAAGGCGTCTCCCTCCGCTTCGACTCGCTCACCCTCGAGTACACCCCCATCAAGAGCGACGGCAGCGAGGGCGCCAAGGCCAAGGCCGGCTGGGACTTTGCCACGAACAAGAAGAAGTAGCCGGGGCGCTCCCCGTTCCGCCGTGTTCATTGTTCGGTGATCCTGTCGCCGGATGTGCGATGCTCCCCCGAGCGCGAAGTCCGCGCTCGCCCGCGGGCGTCGCACATCCGGCATCCATCTGGGAGAGCGTGTGAAGCCCGACCTTCAGCAGATCCTCGAGACCGGGCGCTTCGACGAGGCCATCGCCGCCGTCGAGGCCGCCATCCGCGCCGCCCCCGGTGATGCCGCGCTCCGACAGCAGCTCTTCCAGCTGCTGGCCGTCACGGGCCAGTGGGCCCGCGCCGGCCAGCAGATGGCCACCGCCGGCTCCCTCAACCCGAAGCTCACGCCCACCGTGCTCGCCTACCGCGGCCTGGTCGAGGCCGAGCTCGTCCGCCAGGCCGTCTTCGCCGGCACCCCCACCCCCATGCTCATGGGCGAGCCCGAGCCCTGGATGGCCGTCTGGCTCAAGGCCGCCGAGGCCGTCACCAAGGCCCAGTTCGCCGAGGCCGCGGCCCTTCGCGACGAGGCCCTCGATCAATCGCCCGCCACGCCCTGCGTTCGTACGCCGCCCGCCGCCGGCGATGATCCCCCCGCGCAGCAGGTCCTCCCCGGCTTTCTCGACGCCGACACGCGCCTGGGCCCCATGCTCGAGGGCGTGATCGACGGCAAATACTACTGGATCCCTGTCTGCCGCCTCGCCGAGCTCGAGGTGTCTCCGCCCGAGTGCCTCGCCGACTCGGTCTGGGCCTCCGTGCGCTTCAAGTGGACGGCTGGCGGCGAGTCGCACGGCTTCATCCCCGCGCGATACCCCAACTCCGAGCGCAACCAGGACCCCGCCATCCGCCTCGGGCGCTCCACGGAGTTCATCGACGCCGGCGAGGGCTCGAGCTTCGGCCTCGGCCACCGCCTGTTCCTGACCGGCAACGACGATGTCGGCGAGGTCGGCCTGCTCGAGCTCGGCGCCATCCGCTTTGAGGAGGCCGGCGCGTGAGCGACGCCGCGTCCCATCCCGGCTCGAACCCCTATTCCGAATCGCTCGTGATCGAGCGGCTCCAGCCGTCGCTCCTGGATCGGCTCATCAGCGAAGACCCGCAGGGCCCCGACACCTACGAGGAGCAGGTCTGGTCGAGCAACAAGCTCCGGGCCGCGCTCCTGCGCGACCTGGAGTTCCTCCTCAACACCTCCTGCGCCCACGCCCGCGAGCCCATCCACCAATACCCGCACGCGGCGCACTCGCTCCTGAACTTCGGCATCCCCAGCCTCTCAGGCCAGTTCGCCTTCCAGCGCGAGCCCGACGCCCTCGCGTCGATGATCCACGCGGCCATCGTCGCCTTCGAGCCGCGCATCCTCCGCGAGTCCCTCTCGGTCGTCGCCGACGTCGAGGAGTCGAGCAAGACCGGCGAGGCCGTCATCGAGATCACCTGCGAGTTCTGCCCGCTCCCCATGGCCGAAGCTCTCTTCGTCCGCGCCGTCCTCGACGTGGAGAACGGCGGCATCCAGCTCAAGGGCCGCGACGGCGCTCCTCCGCCGACGGCGGGCGGAGGCGCCAATGGATAGCCGCCTCCTCGATCACTACGACGCCGAGCTGCGGCACCTGCAGGCCTCGGCCCACGAGTTCGCCCTCGAGTTCCCCAAGATCGCCTCGCGCCTGAGCCTGAAGACCGGCGAGTTTCCCTGCGCCGATCCGTACGTCGAGCGCCTCCTCGAGGGCTTCGCCTATCTCTCCGCCCGCGTGCAGCTCAAGCTCGACGCCGAGTTCCCGCGCTTCACCCAGACCCTCCTCGAGACCGTCTGCCCGCACCTGCTCGG
>DASZWV010000292.1:0-3773 GCA_035546115.1 Phycisphaerales bacterium | reverse complement strand
CCCGGCCCTCGAGCCCGCCTTCCAACGCTTCGTCGCCGAACTGCAGTCCGCCGAACCGCAGTTGACGGAACACCCGCCCTGACGCGCCTCCGCGCGGCCGCCGCGCCCCGTCGCGAACTCTTCTCCAATCCACCGCCCCGTCGCGCCCAGGCGAGCCACCCGCCGGCCGATGCGCACCGACGCCGCGCCGCCGACCCGCCCGATGCGTGCGCGGTGCCCGCAACACCGCCGCGCGATCACCGCGCCCGGCCGCACTCCGGACACGGCGCCCCCGCCGGCAGCGATCGCACGTCATACCCGCACCCGACGCACCGATCCCTCCGCCGGCGCACCACAACCCGGACCCGACCCGCCGCCAAAAGCACGCCCCACCACCCGGCGGCGTACAGCGCCGCGTCGATCAGGAAGTTCGGCCAGATCGGAATCAGCGGGAACAGATGCCCCGTCAGCCACAGCCCATCCCCGATGGAGATCCGCGGCGTGGCATCCCGAAAGCGGAGCATCCCCTCGCCCCCGTTCCACGGCGGGCGAAACTGGTTGGACTGCGCATCGGTGAGCGACGCCGGCGTAAGCCGCCCACGCAGCGCCGCAAGCGGCCACCCGGCGCGCCAGTCGGCGAAGAGCCGGATGCCGGCTTTCACATTCTGGGAGGCGTGCCGCGAAGTCTCGTCGCGCAGGCACGACCAGCGCGGCGCCGCCTCGCCGTCGAAGGAGTTGGGCGGTGTGGCCGTCGATCCAGCGTTGGGCCAGCAGTCCGCGGAGGTGTGGTCGAACTCCCAGGGAAAGATCGACACCCCGGGCCAGCGCTGCGGCCAGGCGAGGAACACGAAGCACACGGATTGCTGCCGCTCCACAAGTTCCAGCCGCGCCGGAACCTTGTCCGGATCCCAATGCGAAGCAAGCGCCGACAGCGCACCGGCGGCCACGATCGTCGTCACCACGCCGAGCGCAAGCAAAAGCAACGCCCGCCCGATGAGGCGACGGACCCGGCCCACGGAGCGTCTGTTCGCGGCGTCAAACACGCGAAAATGCTATCGCACGGAGGCCGCGCCCCCGTGCCCGCACTCGGGGCACGGCGATTCGGGTCTGATCCCCGCGCGGTCGTAGCGGCAGTTCGGGCAGAGGTTGAGATGCGCCAGGCGCGCACGCCGGATGCGGGCGATCAACAACCCGAGAAAGAGGAAAACAGCTCCGTAAACGACGGTGTCGCCGATGAGGCCGGACCAGAGCGGCAGCGCTGGCAGAAAGTGCCCGAGCGATGGGGATGGGCCGATCTTGACGCCGCCGTAGGAGAACCCATTCCACGGCCACTTGGTAAGGCCGGCGTTGGAGCCGTCGACGGTCTCGCCCTCCCACAGGCACAGAAACGGCCAGCCGTACGCGCGCGCCACGTTGATGCCGTAGCCATTGAGCCAGCGGTCCTCGGGGCCCGGCAGCGAGGTGTGATCGAAGAACGCATCGATCGGAGCAAAGGTTCGGGGACGGCCGGTGAGTCGATCCGGAGGTTCTTGGGCGGAGAAGCTGCCCATCCATGCATACGTCTGTTCGCCGAGGCGATGCTCGCTGTCGAAGGTCCACCAGATGGCGACCATCTTCTCTTTGCCCAGCATGAACGGATGCGCCGGGTGGCCCACCGCAACAACATGTCCGCTATAGGAGTTGATGGGTACACGGAGCCACGCAAGCCCAGCAGCGAGCCCGATGGAGACAAAAAACCCAAGAAGAAGGCAGAGCGAGCCGAGGAGCGTGGGCCGGAGAAGGCGTCGCACGACGGCATGTTAGCGCGAGATGCCTCGCCCGCGCCCGCACTCCGGACACGGCCGATCACTCGGCGTCGCCCGCAGGTCGTACCCGCACCCCTCGCAGCGGTTGCGCCGTCGTGCGGCCCGGGCGAGGGCGTGCCGGAGCGCAACGAGCGGGGCGAGCAGAACGGCCGCGCCGGTCGCAAAGGCGAGCGTGTCGATGGCGAAGCCGAGCGGCCGGATGCGGATGGGAAGCGTGATCGGCCCCGGGGCGTAGTGGCCGTCGGGAGCGGTCGTCCCGGCGATGCGCACGCCGCCCTCGAGCGACCAGGTCGGCTTGTTCGCGCCGTCGAAACCCTTCCAGCGGCCGACGGTGTACATGGCGCGCGCCGGCCAGCCGAACGCCCGGATGTCCACGGCGGAGATGGCGTACTGCGGGCTCGGGAAGCAGACGTCCCGCGGCCAGTCGGCAGAGTCCAGTCGCTCCACGCCGTCGTGGGCCGTCGCCCACGGACGGAGATCCGCATCGATCCAGAGCGGGATGCGCAGAGGCGGCGCCGAGACGCCGGATTGGGCGGAGTTCGTCGAGTACATCACATCCCAGCCGGTCCCGAGCGCCCGGGCGTTCTCGTTGATGCTGATGCTGGCGACGCGGCCCGACGCCGGCGCCGGCCCCCCCGCCGGGGCGTTGCGGACCAGCCACGCCGACTCCCGCGAGCCGGGCCACACGTCCAGATACGCGGCGGGAATCCAGCAGATGGCGACCGTGCCGATCGCGCCGATGGCGAGCAGCCCGAGCAGCGCGGCGATGCGGCGGCGGATTCGGCCAGCGGCGGGGGGCACGCAACTGCTATGGATGCGCCGCCCATGAGTTGCGTTCGCGGATCAGATCCTGAGCGAACGGTGGTGGCCGCTCGGCCCGATTCCGTGGGGTTGCCCGGAGGTTGGCAAATGAAGAGCCCCGGGCATGCAACCCGGGGCGCTTCGGTGGGGTGGGAGCTGGGTTGTGAGGTCCGGTGCGGTGCGGGATCAGTCCTGCTGCATCGCCGTGCGGTAGTTGGCCAGGTTGAGCGTGGAGATGTTGGTCTCGATGCGAAGGTTGGAGGCCGCGCCGGTGCGGTTGGCGAAGAAGAGCGTGATCTGGTGGTCGCTGTGGTCCTCGAGCCAGGGGATGCGAGAGAGATCGATGCGCTGGCTCATGCTTGGGGCGGCGGAGTAGGTCGTGGTGGTGGACGTGGTGGTGGTGGTGACGGCCGGGCGGTTGAGGGTGACCAGGACGACCAGGTCCTGGAAGTCGGCGGCGGCGGAGCTGTAGTCGGTGGTGTACAGCTCGTAGAGGTAGATGATCTGGTTGGGCTGGATGGTGATCTTCTTGGAGGTGGGGTCGATGTAGGGGGCGAGGAAGGTCGAGGCGGAGGCCTGGTTGCCGAAGCCCGCGATGTTGGGGCAGGTGTCGCCGTTGCGCAGCACCTTGACGTTCTTCGAGCCCGCGCCGGAGTCGACGATCATGTGGGAGCTCGCGGTCTTCCCGGTCGGCTCCCAGCTCTGGCCGAGCACGGAGATGGAGGTTCCCGCGGCGATGTTCGAGCCGAGGCTGGCCGTGCGCGGGTTCTTGTTGTCGTTGACGTTGCCGGCCGTGGAGGAGGTGAAGGAGCCGAAGGGATCGATGGTGCTGGAGCCGACCTTGACGCGCGTGGTGACGGGCCAGTTGACCGAGCCGCTCCCGATGGCGGCGCCCACGATGGTCACCGAGGCGTCGCAGGGCTCCTGCGTGACGACGGTGCCGTTGGTGATGTCGAACTTGACGCCGCCCACGCCGCCCCCGTCGATCACGAGCATGCCGTCGATGTACAGCCACACCTCGGCGTTGGAGCCGACGTCGATGTACCAGTTGCTGTCCTTCTCGTAGACGAAGTGCCAGTCGGCCTGGGCGGTGTAGTTCTTGGAGGTGCCCGCGGCCGCGTCGAGCGAGCCGTCGAAGACGAACGTCGAGCCCTGCTTCGCGAGGCTGAGGGAGGAGCGCGAGGAGGT
>DASZWV010000291.1:0-4081 GCA_035546115.1 Phycisphaerales bacterium | reverse complement strand
CCGTTCCCGGTGCTCATGCGGGCGAGCTTCGGGACGGTTGGCGCGAACATTCCGGCGATGGCCCGGGCGCTGGTTGCGTGCGGGTGGTTCGGGATCCAGACGTGGATCGGGGGGATGGCCATCTACGAGGTGCTCGGCGCGCTGCACTGGATCGACGCGGCGGCGGATGTGAAGAGCCACATGCTGGTCGTCGGTGTGACGCCGTGGCAGTTCGCGTGCTTCATGCTGTTCTGGCTCATCAATGCCCACTTCATCTGGCACGGCATGGGATCGATCAAGTGGATGGAGGCGTGGTCGGCGCCGTTCCTGATCGCGTGCGGGCTGGCGCTGCTGGGGTGGGCGCTGGCGCGGGTGGACTCGGTGTCGGCGCTGTTCGCGCGGGGCTCGAACTTCGGGCCGGGCACATCGTTCTGGAGGGTGTTCGTGCCGGAACTTACGGCGATGGTCGGGTTCTGGGCGACGCTGAGCCTGAACATCCCGGATTTCACGCGATACGCGCGGAGCCAAAGGGCTCAGGCGCTCGGACAAGCGATCGGGCTGCCGCCCACGATGACGCTCTTCTGCTTCATCGGGATCATCGTCACTTCCGCGACGATGGGCATCTTCGGGAAGGAGATCGCCGACCCCGTGGAGCTCGTCGGGAGGCTCGGGCAGCCGGTGGTGATCATCGTTTCGCTCATCGCGCTCTCGGTCGCGACACTGAGCACGAACATCGCGGCCAACGTCGTCAGCCCGGCCAACGACATCGCCAACCTGAGTCCGCGGCGGATCTCGTTCCGCATGGGCGGGATGATCACGGCGGCCATCGGCATCGTGATGATGCCGTGGCTGCTGATCAACAACCTTTCGGCGTACATCTTCACGTGGCTGATCGGGTACTCGGCACTGCTCGGACCGATCGCGGGGATCATGCTGTGCGACTACTACATCATCCGGAGGGCGCGGCTGGATGTCGATGCGCTGTACGACGAACGGGGGGAGTACTCGTACGGGGGAGCCGGGATCAACTGGCGGGCTGTGTTGGCACTCGTGATCGCCGTTGCGCCGAACTTGCCGGGGTTCATCAATGCCGCGGCCAACCGCACGCACGCCCAGGCGCGGCTTGACCCGGCGGTGCATCCCATCTTCCCAGAGGTTTTCGACACGCTGTACGGGTACGCGTGGTTTCTGGGGCTTGCGATTGCCGTGGTCGTCTACGGGCTGCTGACGGCCATGTTCCCGCCGAGGCGGGCGTCCACCGCCCGGGCGTGAACCCCTATCGTTCGCGGTCGAATCCACTTCATTGAGGCACCCATGACCACCATGTCCGCTCCCCGGCCCTCGTCGGCCGCGCTCCCGCAGCTCCCGCCGTTTTCGCACAAGCCCGCGCCGTACTCCGGCCCGTCGAAGGAGGAGGTGCTCGCGATGCGCAAGGAGTTCTGCACTCCGGCGCTCGTGACGTACTACAAGAATCCGGTGATGTTCGTCGAGGGGAAGATGCAGTATCTCTTCGACGAGACGGGGCGCAGGTATCTCGATGTGTTCGGGGGGATCGTGACGGTGAGCGTGGGGCACTGCCATCCGAAGGTGATAGCGGCTGTGAACGCGCAGAACGCGCTGCTGCAGCACACGACGACGATCTACCTGCATCCGACGATCGCTCAGTACGCGAAGAAGCTGGCTTCGACGTTTCCGAAGGAGTCGGGGCTCACGAGCGTGTACTTCGTGAACTCCGGCTCGGATGCCAACGACCTCGCCATGTTGATGGCCCGGCTGTACACGGGCAACTTCGACCTCATTGCGCTGCGGAACGGCTATCACGGCGGCACGGCCGGGCCGGTCGGCCTGACGGCGCACAGCACGTGGAAGTACAACACGCCGCAGGGGTTCGGCGTGCACCATGCGGTGCTGCCGAATCGATTCCGCGGCCCGTACGGCTACGACGATGCGAAGGCGGGAGAGAAGTACGCCGCGGATGTGGCGGATCTGATCCGGACGGCGACGCCCGGCAAGGTTGGCGGGTTCATCGCCGAACCGATGCAGGGGGTGGGCGGCGTGGTCGAGATGCCGTCGGGCTATCTGCCGGCGGTGTACAAGACCGTGCGCGAGGCCGGTGGGCTGTGCATCTCCGACGAGGTGCAGACCGGGTTTGGGCGCACGGGTGAGAACTTCTGGGGATTCCAGACGGTCGGCGGGCCGGGGCTGTATCCGGACATCGTGACGATGGCCAAGGGCATCGGCAACGGCTGCCCGCTGGCGGCGGTGGTGACGCGGCCGGAGATCGCCAAGACGCTCACGAATCGCATCCACTTCAACACGTTCGGCGGGAATCCCGTGAGCATGGCCCAGGGACTTGCCACGCTGAACGTGCTGCTCGAGGAGAACTACCAGGGCCAGGCGAAGACCAAGGGGGCGAGGCTCTTTGCCGGGCTGCGCGAGTTGCAGAAGAAGCACCCGTTGATCGGCGATGTGCGCGGGCGCGGGCTCATGTGCGGGGTGGAGCTTGTTTCGGACAGGACGACGAAGGCGCCTGCCTCGGCCCAGTGCGCCCAGGTGTTCGAGCGGTGCAAGGACCTCGGCCTCATCATCGGCAAGGGAGGCCTGGCCGGGAACGTGCTGCGCATCAAGCCGCCGATGTGCCTGAGCGAGGCGGACATCGATTTCATGCTCGCGGTGCTCGACGTCGCGATCGGCGAGGTCGGGTCGGCCTGAGGGGATACGATTCTCCGAATCATCTCGAAAGGATTCTTCATGCCCGCGAACCGAATCACCCTTGTGTCGTCTGTCATGCTGGGCTTCGTGATTGCGCTTGGCGGATGCGCCGGAAGCAAGTCGAACGAGAGCGAGGCCGAGTGCAAGGCCGTCAAGCCGGGCGTGGTCACGACTCCCAACAAGGTGTGTGTCGTGAACAACGATGATCCGGTCAATCCTTCGGTCGTGCCGGTGGTGTGGCGCGGCCAGAAGTACGGCCTGTGCTGCAACGGCTGCCGCGGCCGGTGGAATGCGATGAGCGATGCGCAGAAGGACGAGGCTGTGGCCCGGGCCGTTGCGCTGTCGAAGTAGTCGGGCTCAGCCGGGGACTCGGCGTCGGCGGCGACGCGCGCCCCAACCGAGCGCCACGAGGAGTGGCGCGCCCGGTCCCGAGGCGGGAACGACCTGGACCTCGAGCCCGGTGATATCTTCGGGCCGAATGGCGATCTGCGTGTTGATCGTTCCCCAGTTCCCACTGGTCTCCTGGGCCTCGGTGAAGTAGAAGCCGACGGGATCGGCGTCGGTGCTGGTGGTCGCGATGTGAAAGTCGAGTTCGCGCGGCGTGAGGTCGGTCACGGTGTATCGAAACCGGTAGAGGTCGATCCAGGTGCCCTTGGCGCCGAAATACTCGGTCATGACTGATGGCGGCAGCTTGGCGGATTCGCCGCTTGCGGTATCGGGCACGCCGTCGCCATCGGTATCCACTCCCGGGGTGCCCAGAAAATACCGTCCGGCGGAGAGGCCGCTGATGAGCCCGATGTCCTGGCTTGGGGTCTGGGTCCAGCCACCGCCGCTGGAGTTGATGAGGCCATTGAAGATCGAACTGATCCCCGCGAGGTAGGCGTACTGAGCGGCGATGCCGTTGCCGTATCCGCTCCCCGGCCCGAGGACTCCCGGGTAGTAGGTTCCGTCGGGGTTGCTGATGCGATCTCGGGCGAGCGTGCCCCAGTTCTGCGCCTCGCCGTCGATGATGATGGAGAACGCAAAGCCGCCGATGCCCACCGCGGCGTCCGGGGCATCTACTCGACCCTGGACCGCAAAGTTGAGGAGCGTGTCGGCCGACGTCACGGTGGATTGTCCCGTGCGCTCGACGAGGCGAAGCTGGATCACCGGCTGCGCAAGGCACAGAGACGCCGGCGCGATCGCCAGCGATGCCAGTGACACACCAATACCCCGTCCGGGCATCTCTCCTCCTGATCTGGTCGCATCCGAACCGTTCGGCGCTTCTCCGATAAGCTAACTGCGCCGTGCCCGTGGGGCAAAGCGATCGCAGGTCGAGGGGGAAAAAAGGGCGAATCCCGTGATTACCGGCCGGTTTCCGGGCCTCGAGGAACGAGGCGGCCCCGCCCTC
>DASZWV010000290.1:0-3766 GCA_035546115.1 Phycisphaerales bacterium | reverse complement strand
AGCACGAGCTGCTGGAGGACGATGCCGGATGTGGGAGGCTGGATGTCGGGTGTTGGGGAGGCATCCCGGGCTTGCGCTCGGGGCTCTCTCTGGAATGGGGCGAAGAGGTCGCCGAACTGCTTGCGGGTGTAGCGGCGCTGGTGGAAGTTGAAGTCATCGTGCTTTGACCACAGCCACATGTGCGCCGGGACCGTGCAGACCAGGAGGCCGCCGGGCCGCAGGAGGGCCGCCGCGGCCGCGACCGATTCGCGATCTTCCTTGACGTGCTCGATGACCTCGGACATGACGATGACGTCGAACGAGGCGGGCTCCTTGAAGGGGAGGTTGCCGGGGAGGGAGCCGTCGAGGGCCCGCAGGCCGCGGCGGGCGCAGTAGTCGCGGGCGATGGGGGACATGTCGATGCCGACGGCGTCGAGGTTGAAGGGAGGCTTTGAGAGGCGGGCGAGGATTCCGCCGGCGCCGCAGCCGATGTCGAGGGCTCGGCGGGATGGGAGGGCGGAACCCTCGCTGCGTTCGGGGCTCGCGAAGCGCTGGATGAGACTCAGGATGATGCGGTTCTTGGCGACCCACCACCAGTACGTCTCCTCGCGTTCGGCGTGGAGGCGGTAGAGGGCTTCATCCACGGGAGGCTTCCGAGTGATGGGTGCCGAGGGTCGAGTGACGAGGGCCGAGGGGGACGCCGTTGGTGTTGGGACGAACGACGATCTCGGGCACTCGTCTGTCGGAGGCCGGACCCGTGCCACCCGCCATCGGGCTCGCGAAGCCGCCCTCTTCGGCGACGATGTACATGGGGCGGTTCTGGACGTTCTTGAAGATGTAGCCGACGTACTGCGCGAGCATGCCGAGCATGAACAACTGCACGCCGCTGAGGAAGAACATGGCGCAGGCGAGGGTCGTGAGGCCGCGCTCGATCTGCGGATGGAAGAAGAGCTTGTCGACGGCGAGGATGACCGCGGCGAGGGCGGAGAGGGAGATGACGGCGGCGCCGATCCAGATGGCGATGCGGAGCGGGACCTGGCTGAACGAGCAGATGCCGTCGAGGGCGAGGCGGGCGAGCTTGAAGAAGCCGTAGCCGGTCTCGCCGGCGTGTCGCGGGTCGCGATCGAAGAGGACCGGCTCCTGCTTGAAGCCGGCCCATGGGACGAGGCCGCGGACGAAGCGCGGGTTCTCGCGGCAGGTGCGGACGACGTCGATGACCTTGCGGTCCATGAGGCGGAAGTTGCCGGTATCGAGGGGGATGTCGATCTCGGAGATTCGGCCGAGGAGGCGGTAGAAGATGAAGATGGAAATCTTCTTGGCGATGGGGTCGCCGCGGCGCTTGCGGCGCTGGGCGTAGACGACCTGCACGCCCTGCTGCCAGCGGGCGATCATGTCGGCGATGAGCTCGGGCGGGTCCTGGAGGTCGGCGTCGATGAGGACGGCGGCGTTGCAGCCATCGTCGGCGGCGCGGTCGAGGCCGGCGGCGACGGCGGCCTCGTGGCCGAAGTTGCGGCTGAAGGAGAGGAACTTGACGCGCGGGTCCTGCTGGGAGAGGGCCCGGAGGCCGTCGAGGGTGCGGTCGCGGGAGCCGTCGTTGACGAAGATGAGCTCGTGGGTGAAGCCGTTGGGGAGAGAGCGTTCGAGGACGTCGGTGAGTCGCGCGTGGAGGACGGAGAGGTTCTTCTCTTCGTTGTAGGCGGGGATGATGACGGAGAGCTTCATCGGGTGGGGCGGGGAGGGGCGGAGATCGTAGGGACTTGGTGCGGCGGATTCACCACTGCGGGGTCGCGAAACATGCGGTAAAGCCGACATCATTTTGTCGTGGACCTGGATGGCGTGTCGAGCGGGATGGACTCTTCGAATCCGGGGGTGATCCAGACCGGGAGGGCTCGGGCGTTTGGCGGGGCGTGGTCGTCGGCGGCGCGGCGGATGGAGATGACGATGCGGTCGCCCTCGGGCTTGGGACGCGGGGGGAGCGGGACGATGAGCGGGATCCAGCGGCGCTCGCGGCGGAACCGCTGCGGATCGAGGCGGAGGACGGCGAGCGCCTTGTCGGGGTCATCGCGCATGGTGACGACGAGCTCGTCGGTCGGGGGCGTCGGGTTGCGCTTGGGATCGAGATCGAAGGGGGACATGGTGGCGCGGAGGAGGAGGCGCTCCGGGCGGTTGAGCGGGGGCATGCTCACGGACATGCGCTGGCGCGGGCCGGGTGGGGATGCGAGCCAGGTGGCCGCGGTCGTGTGCGGCGGGACGTTGGAGGGCGTGTCGGTCCAGATGCGGACGTCCTGGAGCTTGATGGGCGAGCCGTCGGCGTATTCCCAGAAGTCGATGGGGATGAGGTCCGGGCCGGGCTCGCCGTCGACGAAGATGTACGTGGATGTGGGCGGGTGGCTCCTGGCGATGGCGGCGGAGACGATGGGCGGGTGGATGGTGATGTCGCGGTGGTCGGGGCGCTGGATGTCTATGCGGCGGATGAGGCGGATGGGGTTGGCGTCGGGGACAGTGATGAAGGGGATGGCGTTGTTCCAGGGGATCGTGCGCTGGTCGATGGGGTTGCCGTTGGGGTCGCGGCCGAGGAACTGTTGCCAGAGGATGTCGTGATCGGTGGGGTTGGAGAGGGCGGGCGGGCCGCCGGGGTTTGCGGCGGTGCAGTGGATGTCGGCGCGGTGGTAGGTCCATTGGAGCGCGGACTCGCCGGACCATGGGGTTTCAAAGACGCCGCGGCGCGCGTGGTCGAAGAGGGGATGGCCGGTGTTGGTGGCGCTGGCGCGGGTTTGCAGGGGGAGGAACTCGGCGTTGGCGGGTGGGCTCGGGATGAGGGATTGGAGCGCGGCGAGTTCGCGGCGGTCGAGATCGGAGCGGGCCTTGAAGAGGGCCTGGAAGCCGATGAGGCCGATGGTGCCGGGGATGGAGGCGATGACGGCGAGCGTGGCGATCGCGGCGTGGAAGGCTGGGCGAAGGACGGGCGCGGCGATGAGATCGATGAGCGCGGCGAGGATGGCGGCGGCGCCCATGAGGGGGATGTAGAGGTTGCGGGATTCGACGGCCTGGTGATCGATGAGGAAGATGGGGAGGAATCCGGCCTTGAAGAGCGCGCCGCCGGCGAGGATGAGCCAGGCGGGATTGGGGTTGGTTGGCTTCGCGAGGGCGTGGCGGCGGGCGTCGGCGTGGATCCAGACGAGCCAGAGGAGGGCCGATGCGAGGAGGATGCTGCCGGTGACGAGACCGGTGGGGGTGGCGACGGTGTGCCAGCCGAGGTTGATGCTGCCGATGACGAGGTCGCGGGCCTTCTCGCCGAGGAGGTTGAAGCGTGCGCTGCGGAGGAGTTCGATGAGGCGGGCTGAGAAGCCGTCGGGGGTGATGAAGGTGCCGGCGGCGCCGCGGGCGCTTGCGGGGGCGGTGGAACGCAGGAGGAGGATGTAGGCGGTGCAGGGAATGGCCGCGGCGATGGTGGCGGCGAGGGCGCGGGCGATGCGTGGGCGCGCGGGCCGGCCGGATGAGATGGCGAGACAGGCGAAGGGGATGAGGGCGGCGATGGCCGCGGATTGCTCGTAGAAGCACGGGACGAGGAGCATGACGGCGGCGATGGCGAGGAGGAGCGCGGGGCGGTGCTTGTCCGCGCGGGCGTAGGAGATCGAGAGCGAGACGGCTGCGAGGCAGATGGCGGCACCGATGGCGGTGGAGGTCGTGTTGAACCAGCAGACGACCTCGCCGTGGAGGGGGATGACCGTGAAGAGCAGGGCGGCGACGGCGGGGGCGATGGCGGTGCGGGTGAGGCGGCGGAGGG
>DASZWV010000289.1:0-3942 GCA_035546115.1 Phycisphaerales bacterium | reverse complement strand
GGCCCGGGTGGCCCGGGTGGACCTGGTGGACCCGGCGGCCCCCGCGGCGGACCGGGCCGCGGAGGTCAGGGTGGCGGAGGTGCGGGAGGCGGTCCGGGCGGCGGCGGGCGCGGCGGCGCTGGTGGTGGGGCCGCCGGTGGTGGCGGCGGCGGTGGTGGGGGAGGTGGACGATGACGCACCCAAGCGATATCCAGTCGCGTCGGGGCTTCGCGACCTTCATGGTGCTCTGGGCGATCGCGCTGGCGGCGCTGATCCTGGTGGCGTTGCAGGCATCGGCATTCCGGCAAGCGGGCGCGGGGCGAGAAGCCGTGGCACGCGTGCGGGCGCAATGGGCCGCGCGGGCCGGGATTGAGGCGACCATCGCCAAGCTCACGGCCGACACACTGAACCCGGACACCAGTTCGGCGATGACGATCTACACGGATCTTGCGGGCGTGGCCAAGGGCGATCTCGGAACATCGCCCGGAAGCTCGCAGGTCGCATCCGCGAGCTACTCGATCCGCCACTTCGACGGAACGCAAGAGGTTGACGGACCCGAGGACGCCCACGCCAAGCTCAACGTGAACACGCTGAGCACCAACGACCTGCTGCTGCTCGATGGGATGGACGACACAACAGCGCAATCCATCCACAACTGGATCCACGGTGTCGATGATTCCGCGGAAATTCAGGGCGCCGACGAGGGCAACTACACCGGTCTGCGTTACCCCTACAAGCCCCGGAACGCACCCGTGCGCTCGCTCAAGGAACTCGAACTCGTGCAGGGCGTGGATCCCCAGCTCCTCCGCGGCGAGGACGCCAACTACAACGGCCGGCTCGATCCGAACGAGGACGATGGCGACACCTCCCCCCCGAGCGACAACGCCGACGGCCTCATGGACGCCGGATGGTCGCGCTACATCACCGCCGCGAGCGAGGTGGACAAGCCGTCGTCGTACGGTCTCTCGGGCCAGATCAAGCTCGACCTCCGCACGGCCAGCACGTCCGACATCGCTTCGCGACTGAACGTCGACGAGAATCAGGCGCAGGCGATCTCGACCTATGCCCAAGGGGCGACGCCGACTCTCGCCGAACTCATCCGCACCGACCTCGGCACGCTCGCGCAGAACAGTCAGGCCGCCACGCTCCTCAACGGCCAGCGCCAGCAGACCACCGTGAACCCGCTCTCCAAGGACCAGATGCGGGCACTCCTCGACGAGTGCCTGATCTCGAGTGAAGTCGCCACCCAGGGACCTCGGTCCGGTAGGCTCAACATCAACACCGTGCCTCGCGAGGTGCTCGAGCGATCGGACTATTTCTACAACCAGGTGCCCGATCTGACGGAGCAGATCCTCAACGAGCGTGACGCCCGTGCGGGCGGCTTTGTCAGCCTGATGGACCTTGAAGACATCCCCACCATCACCAACGACACCCTGGCCACGCTCATGGGGTATCTGGATGTCCATTCGAACGTCTTCGTCGTCTCCAGCCGCGGCCGGGACGCCACCACAGGGCTGGAAGTCGAGATTGTGGCCGTGCTGGATCGTTCGTCGATACCCGTCGTCATTCGAGACCTTTCTGTTCGCTAGGAACCAGACGTGATTGTGCCGAATCGGGAAAGCGTGAGAACCATCGCCGCCCTGCACCAGCAGGATGGAGCGTTGCGCGTGCTCGTGGGCCGGATCGAGGGTGTCGCTCAGGTTCGCATCCTCGCCGCGGAGGCGATCGCGCCGATGTCGGCCGCCACGGCCCTTCCAGCGCTCGCCGAGCGTGTGGGCGGGGTTGATCTGGTCGTTCGGGTGCTCCCGCCCGGAGCGACCGTCGCGCGAGTCGTCCCGCTTCCCGCCGTGCCCGAGGGCGAGGCCGAGCTCGATGGTGAAGCGATCGCCGATGCGCTCTCGCTGATGACCGAGACCGACCTGCCCTCCGCGATCCCGACGTACCGCCGCGCCGCCGGCGTCATCCGGCCCGGACGCGGCGCCGGGCAGCAGGCGGTGGGGTTGCTCACTGCGTGGCCGACGCCCGCCATGCCGGAAGGACACGGTCACGGCGCGCCCTCCCGCATCCCCCGCATCGCGCGGGAGGCGTGCATTTCGGAGAGCGCGGCCCTTGCGGTGCTCGCCCAGGCCCTCGGCGGGGTCGAGCGGGCGTGGACGATCGACCGACAGGGCGGGGCGATGACGATCCTGGCCGCGGGGGACAAGACGGTGATCCGGGTGGTGCGATTCTCCCCCGGCGAGCGTGCAGCCGACGCACAGCGCACCGCTCTCGCGGAAGCTTCCAGGGCCGCGGGCCTGGCTCCGGATGAGCCGCCCGCCGACGAGAGGTGGCTCACGCTCCAACCCGCGCCGGAATCTCCTCGACTGCTCGGTGAGACACGATCTCGCGACTGGATCGGCCAATACGGGCTCGCCGCGGCGGCGCTCGCGGCATTCGCCGATCGCAACCCCGCCGTCGCGGGCCTGGTCGGATTGCACGAGACCGAGCCGAAGGCCAAGCCGCCGATCGTGCAGCGTGTGAGCGAGTGGGCCGGCCAGCCGCGACGGGCGGCGGTGATCGGCGTCGCGTGCCTGCTCCTGGCCATCGGCGTGCCGATCGGGGCGTCGGTCGCGAAGGTCTATCTGCTCGAGAAGCAGATCAAGAACGAGAAGGAGCTCGTCGATCAGAACGCGAAGGACGATCTGGCCCTGCGATTCGCGAACGCGCTGAAACAGACGCGACTGCCCATGACGCAGATCCTCGCCGACATCGCCGGGGCGTGCCCGGTGGGAGTGACCATCGATTCCATCGACGTCGCGCAGGGCAGCGACCCCGTCATGATCCGCGGCCTCGCGTCCGACTCGGAGAAGCTGAACTCCTTCCGCTCGAAGCTCGACCAGACCAGGCTCTTCAGCGAGATCGCAACGCCGATGAACAACCCCGGCGAGAAGGGAGTGCAGTTCCAGATCACCGCGAAGATCATCCCGGGCGCTCCGCTGTCCGTCGCCGACAAGCCCGCCGAGGACTTCGTGACCACGCCCTTGAGCGTGCGTCTCTACGGCGAGTCCGCCCGGGGCGCATCGACGCCCGCGCATTCCACAAGCAGGAGCGAGCGATCCGACCGTTCCAGCCGGGACCGGAGGACAAACGGATCGAGCGGCGCCTCGAGCCGCACGACCTCGCGGGAGACTTCGCGAGATTCCGGCTCGCGCACCGAGCGGCCGTCATCGAAGCCCGCGGCGATCCCGCCTCCCCTCTCCGACGCCGAGATCGCCCGGCTCTCGCGCGATCAGGCCATGCTCGAGTGGACCAAGCGGCTCGCCGCTTCCAAGCAGCCCGGGCTGGACGATGCGACCAAGCAGCGTCTGACGTCCGAATCCGACAAGGCAAAGGCCCGCATGAACGCGGCGTCGGGAGGTGGGCAATGAGCCTTGTTGAACAGTGGCGGCGAACGCCCCGCGTCGTGAAGTGGGCCGTCTACGCCGGGCTCGTGCTCGTGGGGTTCTTCGCGCTCACGCCTGTGTGGAACCTGTGGAAGCGCACGGAGGCCCGCGCCAGCACGCTCGAGAGCGCCCTGAAGCAGCGGGCGGGATTCGCGACCGATCAATCACGCGACGACTCCGTGATCACGAGCGTCCGCGAGAAGCTCGGCTCTCCGAACATGCCGAGCAAGCTCAAGGCCGAGGCCTTCGCCAAGGTTGTGGACGACATCCTTGATCGCAACAACGTCACGCAGCGCAACGTCCCCGAGCGCAGAACGCCGCTCGGGCCGGAGACTACTCAGACGCTCGGAATGGGCCACATCGACCGCCTGATCCTCGAGGTCACGTTCGAGGCCGATCCGAGCACGGTGATCTCCGTGCTCGCCGATCTCGAGAAGGCGCCCGAGGTCACGACGGTCTCTCGCGTCCGCATCGACAAGACCAACAACCGGGACGACACCGTCCGCACCGTCCGCGCCACCATCACGCCCGAGGCGTGGAT
>DASZWV010000288.1:0-3963 GCA_035546115.1 Phycisphaerales bacterium | reverse complement strand
GCGTCGGTCGAGGACGTGCAGTTCACCCTGCTGCTGACGCTGGGGCTGGTGGTGGCGGTCATCTTCGTGTTCCTGCGGAACGTGCGGGCGACGCTGATCCCCTCCCTGGCGATGCCGCTCTCGATCGTGGGAACGTTCGCGGTCATGAAGGTGCTCGGGTTCTCGCTGGACAACCTCTCGTTGATGGCGCTGACGCTGTGCGTCGGTTTCGTGGTGGACGACGCGATCGTCATGCTCGAGAACATCGTCCGCCACATGGAGATGGGCAAGCCGGCGCTGCGGGCGGCGTTCGATGGCGCGGCGGAGATCGGGTTCACCATCCTGTCGATGACGCTCTCGCTGGTGGCGGTGTTCATCCCGGTGCTGTTCATGGGCGGGCTGGTGGGACGCCTGCTCAACGAGTTCGCGATCACCATCGCGGTGGCGATCCTGGTGTCGGGCGTGGTGTCGCTGACGCTCACGCCGATGCTGTGCGGGCGGTTCCTGAAGGCGTCGGACACGGGGCACGCCAGGCACGGGTGGATGTTCAACGCCACCGAGAAGGCCTTCGACGCGGTGCTCCGGGTCTACGGCTGGACCCTCCGGCTGGCCCTCTCGGGCGTCGGGCGGCCGCTGGTCGTGCTCGGCTCGATCGCCATCCTTGCCGCGACCGTGTGGCTGTTCCAGGCACTCCCGAAGGGGTTCTTGCCCAACGAGGATCAGAGCCGAATCTTCTGCCCGACCGAGGCGGCCGAGGGCACCTCGTTCCCGCAGATGGCGGCCTACCACCAGGCGCTCTCCGATATCGCCGCGGCGAATCCGGACGTGGAATCGTTCATGTCGAGCATCGGTTCCCGCGGCGGTCAGTCTTCGGGGACCAACTCCGGAACGCTGTTCCTGCGCCTGAAGGACAAGGGACCCAACGGGCGGACCAAATCGGTCGACCAGGTGGCCCAGGAGTTGCGAGCCCAGTTCTCGACGGTGCCGGGAGTACGCGCCTTCCCGCAGAACCTCCCGACCATCCGGATCGGCGGGCAGCTCACGCAGGCCCAATACCAGTTCACCCTGCAGGGGCCGGACACCGCCGAAATGTACAAGGCCGCGCCCGTGCTCGCGGAGAAGATGCGGGGGCTCACCAGGCTTGGTGTGCAGGACGTCGCGACGGACCTGAAGCTGTCCAATCCGCAGATGATGGTGGACATCGACCGGGACAAAGCGGCGGCCCTCGGGGTGACGCCGGCGCAGATCGAGCTGGCGCTCTCAAGCGCCTACGGCACAAGGCAGGTCTCGACGATCTACGCGCCCAACAACGACTACCAGGTCATCCTGGAGCTCGAGCCGGAGTTCCAGTCCGACCCGTCCTGGCTGGATTCGCTGTACGTCCGGTCCAGCGCAGGCCCGCTGATCCAGCTCACGTCGGTGGCGCACATGTCGCGCGGCACGGGTCCGCTCACGATCAACCACACGGGCCAGCTCCCCTCGGTGACCATCTCGTTCAACCTGGCCCCCGGCTCCTCGCTGGGGCCGGCGGTGGATGCGGTGAACGCGCTGGCGCGCGAGACGCTCCCCGCCACGATCTCGACGTCGTTCCAGGGGACGGCGCAGGCATTCCAGTCGTCGATCGTCGGGCTCGGCGTCCTGCTCGTGATGGCCCTGCTGGTGATGTACATCATCCTGGGGATGCTCTACGAGTCGTTCATCCATCCGATCACCATCCTCACGGCGCTGCCGTTCGCGGGGTTCGGGGCGCTGGGAACGCTGTGGCTCTTCGGCGTCGAGCTGTCCCTCTACGCGTTCGTCGGGATGATCCTGCTCATCGGCCTGGTCAAGAAGAACGGCATCATGATGGTCGACTTCGCCATCGAGCAGCGAAAGGGCCGCGACATCTCGGCCGTGGAGGCGATCCATCACGCGTGCCTCGTGCGGTTCCGCCCGATCATGATGACGACGATGGCCGCGCTGATGGGAACCCTGCCCATCGCGCTGGGCGCCGGCGCCGGCGCCGAATCGCGCCGTCCGCTGGGGCTGGCCGTGGTGGGCGGGCTCATGTTCTCGCAGCTCGTGACGCTCTACGCAACCCCCGTGTTCTACGTGTACCTGGACAGGCTGCAGAACCTGTTGACTCGAGGGCGCTCCGGGGTGGAACCCCCCACGCCGGCAGCCGAATCCAAGGCGAGCGTCAACGGACGGCACGCGCACCAGCCGGCGGCGTCGGTCGCGGAGTGATGCCATGTCGTGGCGACGGCCCCACGCTCCGAACCGCCCACACACACGCACGCGAAGGGCCGACGACGGGCACGTCCCGGTCCATGCCGCGCCCGGAGCCGGAGCCACCCCCAAGCGGATCCTCCCGTGGCTGCTCGCCGTGGCGTTGTTCATGGAATCGCTCGACGCGACCATTCTCAACACGGGCGTGCCGACCATCGCCAAGGCGTTCGGCGTCGCCCCCTTGAGCATGAAAGCCGCGTTGACCAGCTACACGCTGAGCCTCGCCGTGTTCATCCCCATCAGCGGCTGGATGGCCGATCGCTTCGGCACCCGAAGGGTGTTCTTCACGGCGATCGGCGTGTTCACCGTCGGCTCGCTCCTGTGCGGCCTGAGCGGCGGCATCTCCTCGCTTGTCGCCTCGCGCATCCTCCAGGGATGCGGCGGCGCCCTCATGGTGCCCGTCGGACGAATCACCCTCGTGCGCACCTTCCCCAAGTCCGAGCTGCTCCGCGCAACCAGCTTCGTCGCCATCCCGGCGCTCATCGGGCCCCTCGTCGGACCACTCGTCGGCGGACTGATCGTCGTGTACTCCCACTGGCGGATGATCTTCTTCGTCAACCTTCCCATGGGCGTTCTCGGCATCCTGCTGGCGATCCGGTACATGCCCGACTTCCGCGCCGAGCGCCGGGCGCCGCTCGACATCGTCGGGCTCACGCTCTTCGGTGCGGGCGTCGCCCTGGTCTCCTACGTCCTGGAGATCTTCGGGGAACACTCCCTCACGCTCAAGAGCGAACTGTTCCTGTTCGGCGTGGGCGTCTCCCTCCTCGTGGCGTACGCCCTTCACTCGCGCCGCCTGAAGCATCCGCTGCTCATGCTCGACTTCTTCGGCATCAGGACCTTTCGCGCCTCCGTGGTCGGCAGCTTCATCACGCGCCTCGGCGTCGGCGGAATGCCGTTCCTCCTCCCACTGCTCTACCAGATCGGCATGGGACACTCTCCCGTCGAGTCGGGCCTGCTCATCATGCCCCAGCCCCTCGCCGCCATGGGCCTCCGCGCATTTACCACCCGGATACTCCGGGCCCTGGGCTACCGCCGCGTGCTCCTGGTCAACACCGTCTGCATCGGTGGGGCCATCATGCTCTTCGCGGCCGTCGGGCCCGGGACCGGCGTCTGGCAGATCGCGCTCACGTCGGCGCTCCTGGGCTTCCTCTCCTCCCTCCAGTTCACGAGCATGAACACGCTCGCCTACGCCGATCTGAAGGACTCCCAGGCGAGCATGGGCGCCACCATCGCGAGCACCGCCCAGCAGATGTCGATGAGCTTCGGCGTGGCCGTCGCCTCCCTCACGACCCTCGTCTTCGTCGGGGGCAATCGCAATCCGTCCGATCCCGGCATGGTGCGCGGGCTGCACTCGGCGTTCCTCGCCCTTGGCGGATTCACCATGATCTCGGCGTTGATCTTCTGGACGCTGCGTTCCGACGACGGCGCAGCCGTGAGCCGGCACCGCGAGCACGCGATGCCGTAGAGCCGCGCCGCCGCCCCGCGTTGACCGCCTCGTCGCCACGAGCGCCGCCGCGTTCAATCAGTCGGCATGCCTGCCATCCCGAGCAGCGAGGCCGCACCGGGGACGGCCCTTCGATCGCGATCCACGCCCGCCGCGAGCTTGATGTCCCGCAGCGCATGGAGGAGAACCAAGGCGCGGCCTCCATCACGCTGACGTCCGAGGACCTCGGGATCATCGAAGCGGTGCTCGCCGCGATCACCGTGCAGCGAGAC